>CAZZZX010000319.1:0-4242 GCA_964658585.1 uncultured Novosphingobium sp. | reverse complement strand
TCGCAACGTCTCGCATCGCAACGTCGCGCGCGCGGCACCGAAACACGAGGCCAGGCACGGCCACGCGAAGGCGTCGCCGCATGTCGCCGAGCGCAAGGACCGGCATCGCCGCTGAGGCGGTTCGATCCAGCGGCTGCGCAAAAGGATTTCGGCCCGTTCGTTCCGTCGATGCGGCAGTGGCGCGACGAGATGTGGCGTCGACAGGACAGTCCGTTGGAATGTCCCGGATAGAGAAGCACTTGGCTGCCCACCATTAACCGATTTACTGCTAAAGGCAGTGCCTGAGGATCGGGCAAACTGACGAGGATCGACAGAGTGGTTGCTTCCCGGGGGACTGGGTTTTCACGCCGTGACTTGCTCAAGACCGGGACCGCGGTCGCCGCGGGCGTGATCGCCGGGCCGGCGTTCGCGCAGATCAACGGTGGGGTGATCGACGCTGCGCGGCCCACGGCGACCGCGATGGCGGTCTCGCCGGTGACGATCCGGCCCGACCTGTTCCGCCGCGCGCTGACCGCGATGGAGCGCCACCGCGGCGGCATCCGGTTGCGCGATCGCATGGCGATCGTCGATTTCGACCTGCCGTCCGCCAAGCCGCGCTTCCATGTCGTCGATCTCGCCTCGGGGCAGAGCCGCAGCCTGCTCGTCTCGCACGGCCGCGGATCCGACCCGGAGCATATCGGCTGGCTGACACGCTTCTCCAACCTGCCCAATTCGGAGGCGTCGTCGGCGGGGACCTATCTCACCGGCCCGATCTACGAGGGCGCGCACGGCCGTTCGCGCCGCCTGTTCGGGCTCGACCAGACCAATAGCAATGTCGAGCCGCGCGGCATCGTCGTCCACGCCGCCTGGTACGTCAGCCCCGACATGGTCGCGCAGCACGGCAAGCTCGGCCGTTCCGAGGGCTGCTTCGCAGTCTCGAGTGCGGAGCTGGAATATACGCTCCAGGCGCTCGGCGAAGGCCGGATGATCTACGCCGACAAGGTTTGATCCGCTCCGGCGCGACTTGGATTACCGGAAACCCCGTTTGGCCCGAATAGGAACCAGGCGCAGGCGTATGCCCGGTTGAACCATTTCGCCCCTCGTCCGTATCTCGTTACCATGACGACGACCCGACGCGACTTGCTCGCCGCGCTCACCGCGCTCGCCGCCCTACCCTCCGGTGCGGTTGCCGCCGCTTCCCGTGCCGGGACCACGCGCTTCTCCTGGGCGTGGCTCCAGCAACAGGCGGCGACGCTCGCGCGGCGTCCCTATGCGCCGCCGCCGACCCCCGTCGCGGGGATCGACAAGGTCGATTACGACGCGCTCAACGCGATCCACTACAAGGCGAGCGAGACCCGGCTGAAGGGCGCCGAGGGTGGCGTGCGCTTCTTCCCGATCAACCGCATCCAGCCGACGCCGGTCGAGATCTACCTCGTCGACGGCGATGTCGCGACGCCGTTCGTCTATTCGCCCGATCTGTTCGACATGCCCGCGTCGAGCCCGCTCGCCGCGCTCGGTCCGCACGGCGGCCTGTCGGGCTTCCGCGCGATGAACGCGACGGGCGAGAGCGACTGGCTCGCCTTCGCCGGCGCGTCCTATTTCCGCACTGCGGGCGCGCTCGACCAATATGGCCAGTCGGCGCGCGGACTGGCGATCGACACCGGCGGCCCCGGGCCGGAGGAGTTCCCGGTCTTCACCAAATTCTGGCTGGGCAAGAGCCCCGACGGCGCGCTGCTCGTCGATGCGCTGCTCGAGGGGCCGAGCGTCGTCGGCGCCTATCGCTTCGTCAACCGCAAGCAGCCCGGCGGCATCGTGCAGGATGTCGAGGTCTCGCTGCACCTGCGCAAGGATGTCGCGCGGCTCGGTCTGGCACCGCTGACCAGCATGTTCTGGTACGACCAGTCCGAGCGCGCGCAAGCCAGCGACTGGCGGCCCGAGATCCACGATTCGGACGGCCTGCTGATCTGGAACGGCAAGGGCGAGCGGATCTGGCGCGCGCTCGGCAACCCGCCGCACCCGATCACCAACAGCTTCGCCGATCAGGCGCCCAAGGGTTTCGGCCTGCTCCAGCGCGACCGCGTCTTCGATCATTACCAGGACGACGGCGTATTCTACGAGAAGCGGCCGAGCGCCTGGGTCGAGCCCAAGGGCGATTGGGGCGCGGGCGCGGTCCAGCTCGTCGAACTGCCGACGGATACCGAGACCAACGACAACATCGTCGCCTTCTGGGTACCCGCCGCCCCGGCGCGCGCGGGCAAACAATATCGCTACGCCTACCGGATCCGCTGGATCGCGGGCGAGCCGGTGACCGGCGAGGTCGCGCGCGTGATCGATACGTGGCGCGGCGTCGGCGGCCGCCCCGGTCAGGCCCCGACCAAGGGCGCGACCAAGCTCGTCGCCGATTTCGAGGGTGCGAGCCTCGCCGGGCTGACCCGGGACAGCGGCGTCACCGCCGATCTCGTCGTCGGGCACGGCCGGACCGACGACGTCGCCGCCTATCCGGTGGTCGGCCGTACCAACGTCTGGCGCGTGATGGCGGACGTCACGCCCGCGGGTGGCGACCCGGTCGACATCCGCGTGGTGCTGCGCAAGGACGGCGTGGCACTCAGCGAAGTGCTCGTCGTGCAGATGTTCCCGGGCTGAGCCCCGACTCGTCCCGCGCCGGAACCGCGCGGGCGGTTATCGGGTTGTCGACGGGGCGACAATCCTGCTGGACCGCAGCGACATGACGGGGACGCGCTTGAACGAAGACGGGGCCGGCCGGGAGGTGGCCGGGATGCCGCCGGAGACGCCGATGGCGATGCCCATCCAGGCGTTCGACCAGGCGCCGGGCACGACCCCGCTGCTGCGCACCTCGCCGCATGGCATGTACGAACGCCGCATCCTGCTCGTGCTGGCGACTCTGGTGATCGGCACGTTCGGCGCGGGCGAGGTGACGCGCAGCCTCGCATCGGACGGGATATCGGGCTTCGACATCTGCTTCATGCTGCTGTTCTTCGCATTGTTCGCCTGGATCGCGTTCGGGTTCCTGAACGCACTCGCCGGCTTCCTGCTGCTGCTGTCGGGGCGCTCGGTGCCGACGCCCGCCGCCTCGCCCGCGGCGATTCCGATCGGTCGCACCGCGATCCTGATGCCGATCCACAACGAGGAGGTCGATGCGGTGTTCGCGCGGCTGCGCGCGATGACCCGATCGATCGCCCATGCCGGCGGCAGCCGCCTGTTCGAGATCTTCGTGCTGAGCGACAGCAAGCCCGAGAACGAGGACGCCGAACGCGCCGCCTTCGCGCGGCTGTGCCGGACCGCGCCGCTGCCGATCCATTATCGCCGCCGCGTCCGCAACGAAGGCCGCAAGCCCGGCAACATCGCGGACTGGGTCAAGCGCCATGGCGGCGGCTACGACTATATGATGGTGCTGGATGCCGACAGCCTGATGTCGGGCGCGGCGATCATGCGGCTCGCCGCGGCGATGGACCGCCATCCGGGCGTCGGCCTGCTTCAGACCGTGCCGACGGTGATCGGCGGCGAGACGCTGTTCGCGCGCTGGCAGCAGTTCGCCGCGCGGCTCTACGGGCCGATCTTCTCCGCCGGGCTGCTCTGGTGGTCGGGCGCCGAGGCGAGCTTCTGGGGGCACAATGCGATCATCCGGACGGTCGCCTTCGCCGAGAGCTGCGGCCTGCCCAGGCTGAGCGGGCCCGAGCCGTTCGGCGGGCATGTGATGAGCCACGACATGCTCGAGGCGGCGCTGCTCAGGCGGCGCGGCTGGGCGTGCCACATGGTCGCGATGCAGGACGGCAGCTACGAGGAATATCCGCCGACCTTCATCGAACACGCGCAGCGCGACCGGCGCTGGTGCCAGGGCAATCTCCAGCATCTCCGCCTGCTCGGCACCGCCGGGGTCCACTGGGTCAACCGCCTGCAACTGCTGATGGGCGCATCGGCCTATCTGACCTCGCCGCTGTGGTTGCTGATGCTGTGCGTGAGCGCGGTGCTGGCGGCGCAGTCGCACGGCACGATCCAAGTGATGGCGCCGTCCTGGTGGTTGCTCGCGCTCACCGTCGTGCTGCTGTTCGGGCCCAAGGCGATGGCGCTCGGCTGGTTCCTGCCCGACATCACGCGGCGCGGCGCGTTCGGTGGCGGCAAGGCGATCTTCTGGAGCGTGATCGCGGAGATCCCGCTCTCGATCCTGGTCGCGCCGATGATGATGATGACGCAGACGCTCGCGGTGGTCGACATATTACGCGGCCGCAAATCGGGCTGGGAGGC
>CAZZZX010000318.1:0-4243 GCA_964658585.1 uncultured Novosphingobium sp. | reverse complement strand
ATTGGCGCTGTTCGCGGCGGCTCAGTAAGCCGACCGCGCGCGCGCGCCCCGGCCGGCGATCCGGCGGAGCAGCCCGGTCGCCTGCTTGGCGATGCGGTGCGCGGCGATCTTGCCCGCATCCAGACGCGGCGCCTCGCCCGGCGCGCGCGGCGTCAGCCCGAGCCTGCGCAGGCGATGGTTGACGCGGTGCAGCCGCGCCTCGCCGTCGCTGGTCCGGCTGCGCCAGGTGATGCTGAACGAAATCGACGGCACCGGCCCGTTCTCGACCCAGTGCGGTGCCTTGACCGGCACGTAGACGCCGTCGCCCGGTATCATCGCGAAGGTCTGCGCGACCGCATCGAACGACGCATCGTGCCGCATGTTGCGATGCCGGCCGCCACGATGGAACGCCTCGTGCCCGGTCTGCGGGACGATCGCCTCGTCGCGCGCGGGATAGACGCGCATCGTCTTGGTACCCGCGATCTGGAGCAGGATATTGTGTTCGGGGTCCATGTGGAACGGCGTCACGCTGCCCGGCGCGGACAGGAATATGAACGCCTCGCGGCGCAGATACGCGCCGGTCGCGGGCCGCACGGCGGGCGCGATCTCGGCGAGGCACGCGTCGATCAGCGCGGCATAGGCCGGATCGGAATCGACCTTCTTGAGCACCATCCAGCAGCGATTGTCGGCGATCGTCCGGACGATCTCGCACGCGCTCAGCGCGGCACGCGGGATCGCGTCCGGATCCTGATCGACCGCGAGCGTGCCGAGGCTGTGCTCGACCTGTTCGGCGGGCAGCCTCCCGGCGAGCGCGGCGAGCGCGTCCAGCGCGAACAGGGGGTGGTTCTGCAGGCTGTGGCGCACCATCCCCGCAGCACCGGGATAGCAGCGCGCGAAGCCGTCGCGCGAGGCCGGATCGATCAGGCTCATCGCTGCCGCCGCCGCCGCAGCGCCGCCAGCGCCAGCCGTGAGGTGACGCGCGCGTAGGGCACCGCGAGCGAGACGATCGTCCGCCGCTCGGCCCAGATCCGGTCGATCATCGGATGGCCGGCACGCGCGCAACTGTCGACCAGGGTCAGGCGGGCCTCGTCGAGCGCGTGATCGAGATAGCCCATCTCGAGCAGCACACCGGGCGAGAAGGATGCGAAAGCCTCGTCATAGGCGGTCTTGAGCTGGAAGCCGTGGCCACCGGGGGTCTCGATCGTGGCGAGCATCGCGATCGCGCGCCCGTCGAGCGCGAGGCGGCGCAGGTCGAGCCGGCCGCGGGCGTGCGCCGCGGCGAGGATGGCGCGATGACAGCGCTCGGACATCGGATCGCAGGCCGCGGCGACACCCTCGCGTCCTTTCCATCCGCCGAGTTCGAGGCGGAACAGATCGTCGATCCCCTGCCCCGGATCGGCGCCGGGCGCGAGCGCCTCGATCGTCACCGCGCCGCGATCGGCGAGGCGGTTGCGCAGCCGGCGATGTTCCTTGAGCACCTTGGCGCGGCTGTGCATCCGGCGATAGCTCTCGGCATCGAGCGTGCTGCGCAGCGCGGCGCGATCGGTGCGGCGTGTCTCCAGGCAGGGGCGCAGGTCGCGCAGCGCGCGTGTCGCGGGACTGTCCGCGTCCAGCCCGGCGAGCCGCAGCCACAGCCCCGCGCCGCGCATCCGGTCGAGCGCGCTCAGCGCCGCGGTCCAGAAATCATGCTCGCGCCCCGGCCGCACCAGCGGCTCGCCGAGCGCGCGGACGCGCTGCTCCCAGACCTGCAGCGCCACCGTCATCCCGCGCACGCGGCGTGGCTGGAGCGGCAGCAGCCCGATCAGCGTCGCGCCGTCCCACGCCAGCAGCAGGCTGAGCCCCGCCGCCTCGGGCAAGGCGGCGATCGGTGCGACCATCCAGCGTTCGTGGAAGACGTTGGGTGTCGCGGCGATGTCCGCGAGCCGGTCCCATGCCGCGGCGACGTCGGGCGAGACCGCATGGCCGGCGATCAGCTCTATCCGCAGCGCGGTCTTGTCGATGGGCGGCGCGAGCATGGTCGGATCGCCATAGCGGCTCCGCGGCACGAAAGCCGCACGCGGATCACAGCACCTGTCCCGCAGCAGCACCGCTCGCCCACGCCCACTGAAAATTATAGCCGCCGAGCCAGCCGGTGACGTCCACCGCCTCGCCGATCGCGTAGAGGCCGGGCAGCGTGCGCGCCGCCATGGTCCGCGACGACAGGCCCCCGGTCGCGATCCCGCCGGCCGTCACCTCGGCCTTGGCGAAGCCCTCGGTGCCGCTCGGCGCGAACGACCAGTCCGCCAGCCGCGCCTCGGCGTCGCGCAGCGCCCGGTCGGGAATATTGGCGAGTTCGCCCGACAGCCCGACCCGCTCGGCCAGCGTCCCCGCCAGCCGATCGGGCAGCGCCCGGCCGAGCAGCGCGCGCAGCGTCGTGCGCGGCTGCGCGCGCTTGGCCTCGATCAGCCAGCCGCGTTCGGCAAGCGGCAGGAAATCGACCGCGATCGGTTCGCGGTGGCGCCAGTAGGACGAGACCTGGAGCATCGCCGGCCCCGACAGCCCGCGATGCGTGAACAGCGCCGCCTCGCGGAACGCGGCCTTGCCGCAGCGCGCCTCGACCGGCGTGGCGACGCCCGCCAGCGCGTGGAACAGCGCCGCCTCCGGGCCGAGCGTGAACGGCACCAGCGCGGGACGCGGCTCGACCACCGACAGACCGAAGCGCCGCGCCACCTGATAGGCGAAACCGGTCGCGCCCAGCTTGGGGATCGCCGGGCCGCCCGTCGCGAGCACCAGCGCGGGCGCCGTCAGCGTGCGGCCCCCGACAGTCACGCGGAACAGGCCGTCGCCATGATCGATGTCGCCGATCGGCGCGCCGAAGGCGAAATCGACTGCGCCGCGCGCACACTCGTCCATCAGCATCGCGACGATCTGGCGCGCCGAGCCGTCGCAGAACAGCTGGCCGAGCGTCTTCTCGTGCCAGGCGATACCGTGCCGCTCGACCAGCGCGACGAAATCGCGCGGCATGTAGCGGCCGAGCGCGGAGCGCGCGAAATGCGGGTTGGCGGACAGGAAGCGATCGGGCGCGGTGTCGATGTTGGTGAAGTTGCAGCGTCCGCCGCCCGAGATCAGGATCTTCCGGCCCGGCTCGGCATTGTGGTCGGCCACGATCACGCGCCGCCCGCGCTGCCCGGCGGTGCCCGCGCACATCAGCCCGGCTGCGCCCGCGCCGAGGATTATCGCGTCATAGGCGTCGCTCACGCCGCGGCGATGCTGAACGCGACGGCTTCCGCGACCTTGATGCCGTCGACCGCCGCCGAGAGGATGCCGCCGGCGAAGCCCGCGCCCTCGCCCGCAGGATAGAGCCCGGCCAGCCCGGGGCTGACGAAATCGCGCCCGCGCGTGATGCGGACGGGTGACGAGGTACGTGTCTCGACGCCGGTCATCACCGCATCGGGATGGTCATAGTTGGCGATCCGACGCCCGAACACGGGCAACGCCTCGCGCAACGCCTCGATCGCGAAACCGGGGAGGCACGCCGCGAGATCGGTGGGCGTGACGCCGGGCTTGTACGAGGGCGTCACCGATCCCAGCGCGGTCGAGGCGCGGCCGGCGAGCAGGTCGCCGACCCGCTGCCCGGGCGCGTTGTAGTTCGATCCGCCGGCGACGAAGGCACGCTCCTCCCAGTGGCGTTGCAGATCGATCCCGGCGAGCGGCCCGCCCGGATAGTCCCGCGCCGGATCGATCGCGACGACCAGTCCCGAATTGGCGTTGAACTCGGCGCGCGAATACTGGCTCATGCCGTTGGTGACGACCCGCCCGGGTTCGGATGTCGCGGCGACGACGCGTCCGCCCGGACACATGCAGAAGCTGTAGACGCTGCGCCCGTTGGCGCAGTGGTGCGACAGCGCATACGCGGCCGCGCCGAGATCGGGATGGCCCGCGCACGCCCCGAAGCGGGCGCGATCGATCCAGGATTGCGGATGCTCGATGCGCACCCCGATCGAGAAGGGCTTGGCCTCCATGGGCACGCCGCGCTCGTGCAGCATCCGGAAGGTGCCGCGCGCGCTGTGACCGACCGCCAGCACGACATGGTCGGCCTCGAGAAAGCCGCCGTCGTGGAGGTGCAGCCCGCGCAGCCGGCCGTCCCGGATGGCAAGATCCTCGACCCGGGTCTCGAAGCGATACTCGCCGCCCAGCGCCTCGATCTGCGCGCGGATGCTCTCGACCATCGTGACCAGCCGGAACGTGCCGATATGCGGATGCGCCTCGGTGAGGATGTCGCTCG
>CAZZZX010000317.1:0-4295 GCA_964658585.1 uncultured Novosphingobium sp. | reverse complement strand
CAGATCGAACCACGGATTGTCGAGCATCGCGCCGAGCACGGTCCGGTCGATGCCGCCCCGCGCCGCGAGATCGCCGCCGGCGTCGAACCGCGCGCCGGTCTCGGCCGCGACCCAGTCGTCGATCAGCCCGTTGGCGGGGCCGGTGTCGAACGCGATCAGCGTGTCGCCGTCGATCCAGGTCAGGTTGGCGACCCCGCCGAGATTGAGCACCGCGACCGGTCCGGCAGCGCTTAGCAGCGCGCGGTGATAGACCGGCAGCAGCGGCGCGCCCTGCCCGCCCGCCGCGACATCGGCGGAGCGGAAATCGTCGACCACCGCGATGCCCAGCGCCGTCGCCATCGCCGCGCCGTCGCCGATCTGCCAGGTCCAGCCGCTCGCCGGCCGATGCGCCACGGTCTGGCCGTGGAAGCCGACCACCTCGACCTGTTCCGGCGCGACGCCGGCATCGCGCAGCAGCTGATGCACCGCCATGACGTGGCGGCGCGTCAGCATCTCGCTCGCCGCGACGATCTCGGGGCTGTCGCGCGGCCGGTCGTAGCGCAGCGCCAGTGCGATCGTCTCCTGCAACTGGTGGCGCGCCTGGTCCGAATAGGGGTCCGACCGGAACGCGATCGGCCGCGCCAGTCCTTCGCCGTCGGTCTCGATCAGCGCGGCGTCGATACCGTCGAGCGAGGTGCCCGACATCAGCCCTACCGCCAGCACGCTACCCATCGTTCCTCCCTCGTGCTACCCGCCGCCGGCCATGACGAGCTACCGGTCCGACCTGCTGCGCCTCCTAGACGCGCGCGGCTATATCCACCAGATCACCGACGGCGAAGCGCTGGACGCGCTGGCGTCCTCGCAGGTGGTGCCCGGCTATATCGGCTTCGATCCGACCGCGCCGTCGCTGCATGTCGGCAGCCTCGTCCAGATCATGACGCTGCGCCGGCTCCAGCAGACCGGACACAAGCCGATCGTGCTGATGGGCGGCGGCACCGGCAAGATCGGCGATCCCTCGTTCAAGGACGAGGCGCGTTCGCTGATGACCGCCGAGACGATCGCGGACAACATCGCGTCGATCAAGCGCGTGTTCGAGCGCTTCCTGACCTTCGGCGACGGCGCGAGCGACGCGGTGATGCTCGACAATGCCGACTGGCTCGACGCGCTCGAGTACATCCCCTTCCTGCGCGAGATCGGCCAGCATTTCTCGGTCAACCGGATGCTGAGCTTCGATTCGGTCAAGCTCCGGCTCGACCGCGAGCAGTCGCTGAGCTTCCTCGAATTCAACTACATGATCCTCCAGGGCTACGATTTCCTCGAGCTTGCGCGCCGCGCCGGCTGCCGGCTGCAGATGGGCGGATCGGACCAGTGGGGGAACATCGTCAACGGCATCGATCTGACGCGCCGCGTCGCGGGCACGCCGGTCTACGGCCTCACCACGCCGCTCATCACGACCGCGGACGGCGGCAAGATGGGCAAGACCGCCAGGGGCGCGGTGTGGCTCAACGCGGACATGCTGGCGCCGTACGATTACTGGCAGTTCTGGCGCAACACGCAGGACGCCGATGTCGGCCGCTTCCTGCGCCTGTTCACCGACCTGCCGCTCGACGAGGTGGCGCGGCTCGAGGCGCTGGGCGGTGCGGAGATCAACACCGCCAAGAAGACGCTGGCCGATGCCGCCACCGCGCTGGCGCATGGCGAGGCGGCGGCACACGACGCCGCCGAGACCGCACGGCGCACTTTCGAGGAGGGCGCCGCCGGTGACGCGCTGCCGCAACTGCGTGTCGACGGCGGCCGGATCGGGATCGTCGCCGCGCTGACCGTCATGGGCTTCGCCGCGTCGAACGGCGAGGCGCGCCGCAAGATCGCTGAGGGCGCGGTCCGCCTCAACGATCTCGCCATCACCGATCCCGGGTTCGAGATCGTGATCGAGGACACGCAGGTGAAGCTCAGCCTCGGCAAGAAGCGGCACGGTCTGCTGGTCCGTTGACGCGACGGCGTTTCAGGCCAGACTTTGGTCGAGGACCGGAGGCTTAAGCCGCCATTAGGGGTGATGCTCCACGCCGCGTTCACGCCCGTCGCGCATCCCGGACCTCGCAACACGCAGGACGAGGCGACCATGGCGACGAGGGCGGCATTTCAGACGATCGACAGCCGGCGCGCGCCGCGCGACGCGGTCTCGTTCCGTGCGCTGGTCGCGGGGACGAACGGCGTCGCCGGGCTGGTGCTGCTCGTCGATCTCTCCCCGTTCGGCTTCATGGCGCGCGGGACGCTGCCGCTGGCGGCGGGCGATGTCGTGACCGTGCGGCTACCGGTGGTCGGCGACTGCACCGCGATCGTCCGCTGGTCGCTCGCCGGGCGCCTGGGCGGCGAGTTCGCGGAGACGATCCCCGCGCACGGCTACGCCCGGATGCTGGCCGCCGCGCCGCACGACCGGCCGAGCTGGAACGAGGTCTGAAACGACGGGGCAGTCATCGCGGATTTCGCCCGGTTGACGCCATATGTCGCCAGATCCGTCGTCCCCGAGAGCGATCGTGGGAGGCGTTGCAAAAGGGGGCCCTTTCGCGACGGCGGATATTGGTTTGGTGGAGACGATGATGATTGTGCGCTTCGCGTTCCTTGCTCTGCTCTCTGCTAGCCCCGCCCTCGCAGCAGGTTCGCCGGCAACTTCTAATCCCGAGATGGTCGCGATTTTTAAGGCCGATCAAGCCGATCGCAACACCTCCCCGATCGATTGGAAGACCGTCGGCGCTGCCGATGAGAAACGTCGCGCTAGGACCGAGCAGCTGCTCGATGCCGGTTCGTTGAAAACGGGCGACGATTTTTATGATGCCGCCTTCGTGTTCCAGCACGGTCATGCCGCGAACGATTACCTCAAGGCACATCTGCTCGCGATGGTGGCCATCGCCCGAGGTCAGCCGGACGCACCGTGGATCGCAGCCGCAACCCTCGATCGATACTTGAACGAGATCGGCAAACCCCAAGTCCTTGGCACCCAATTTACGCGGGCAGACGGCGGCAAGTTTACGCAGGAACCATATGACCGGACGCTTGCATCCGACGCCATGCGAAAGGCTCTGCAAGTACCTTCCCTCGCCGAGCAGGAAACAGAGCGGCAGGCATATGAGGTGCGAGCAGCGAACGCTGCTCAGAAAGCAAGGTAGTGTTGCGAAAGGGTTCCCCGTTACACGTTGGGTCGTTTCACTTCGGGATCAACGGCTTGGCGGATGCAAAAGGCCGTCGCGGAATGTCCGCTTCCGGACGGACTATCCCAGAAGCCGCAGAGCACCTGCCTCCGGTCTCGACGGCACGGCTCGAAGGAGAGGACGAGAACCCCGGGTCCAGCCTGGCGTGACGTCCGGTGAGCGCATGAGCGCCACCCTCACCCCGCTCTGAGCAACCCGACGGCCGCGTCGCGCTCGAGCAGATACAGCAGCACCCGCGCCGCGACCCCGCGCACACCCTCCAGTCCGCCGTCGCGATCGGTGAGCAGGCGCGCGTCGTCGTGCGCGGTCGGGATCAGCGCGACGGTCTGCGCGGCGTCCGCCAGCCGCGCGCCCGCCTCGCCCGACTGACGCGTGCCGAGCAGCTCGCCGCCGCCGCGCAGCTCGAGATCCTTTTCGGCGATCAGGAAGCCGTCGCCGGAGCCCTTGAGGATCGCGAGGCGCTCCTTCGACACCGCAGCGAGCCTGTCGCCCCACAGCAGCACGCAGCGCGATAGGCCGCTCCCTCGTCCGACCCGCCCGCGAAGTTGATGAAGCTGCGCAAGCCCGAACCGCTCCGCCCCCTCGATCACGATCAGCGTCGCGTTGGGCACGTCGACACCGACCTCGATCACCGTCGTCGCGACCAGCACGGAGAGCGCGCCCGATTGGAACGCCGCCATGACGTCGTCCTTGTCCGGCCCCTTCATCCGGCCATGGACCAGGCCGACCCGGTCGCCGAGCACGAGCTTGAGCGCCGCCGCGCGCGCCTCGGCCGCAGCGTCGTCGCCGCCCTCGGTCTCCTCCACCAGCGGACAGACCCAATATGCCTGTCCGCCCGCCGCGACATGGCGACCGAGCCCGGCAACGATCTCGGCGAGCTTCGCCATCGGCATCACCAGCGTCTCGATCGGCTGGCGACCGGGCGGCATCTCGTCCAATCGGCTGACGTCCATCTCGCCGTAATTGGCGAGCGTCAGCGTCCGCGGGATCGGTGTCGCGGTCATCACCAGCATGTGCGGCGGACGCACGCTCTTGGCGGCGAGCATCATCCGCTGGGCGACACCGAAGCGGTGCTGCTCGTCGACCACCACCAAGGCGAGATCGCGATAG
>CAZZZX010000316.1:0-4307 GCA_964658585.1 uncultured Novosphingobium sp. | reverse complement strand
AAGGCGGCGAGCCGGCTGCCGCGCGTCACCGGCTCGACATGATGCAGGCTGCGCGCCGGATAGAGGATGAGGTCGCCCGCCGCGGGCTTGAGAGCGTGATCGCCGTAGCTGTCCGCGACGACGAGCGCGCCGCCGTCATAGTCGGCGGGATCGGACAGGAACAGCGTCGCCGACAGATCGGTGCGGATGCGCAGCCCCGTGCCCGGCACCTGACGCACCGCATTGTCGATATGCGTGCCGAAGGTCATGCCCACGTCGTAACGGTTGAACAGCGGCGGTAAGACATGGCGGGGCAGCGCGGCGCTGAGAAAGGCGGCCGAAGCTTCGAGCGCGCGCAGCACGATCCCGCCGAGCTCGCGCCCGACGACGCTCTCCGATCCGATCTGGAGATTGTCCTTGACCCTGGCCGACTGATGGCCCGCGGTGACGCGACCGTCGCCCCATTCGGCCTCCGCGAGACGCCCCCGGACGTCCGCCGCGTCGCCTTCGGACAGCAGCGCGGGGATATGGACGAGCATCAGTATTTGATGGCGGCGGTGAACAGGGCGGTGCGGCCGGGCAGCGGCACGACATGGTTCTCGGCTGCGCTGGAATAATAATTGCCGGAATAGGCGAGCTTGTTGAAGATGTTGTTGACGTTCACGCGCAACGTCAGGTGCCTGTTGAACGTGTAGGCGGCCATCGCATCGGCGGTGACGTAGCTCGGCAGTTCGGCCTGCTCGGCGAAATCGGCGTAGCGCCTGCCGAGATAGTTGCCGCCGAAGCCGAGCTCGAACCGGTCCGAGAATTCGTATTCGGTCCAGAGGTTGACCGCGTTCCTGGCGGTGTTCTGGAGCTGCTTGCCGACATTCGCCGCGACGCTCGACTTGAGCGTCTTGCCGTCGAGATAGGTATAGCCCGCGGTGATCTCCCATTTGTCGGTGATCCGACCGGTGATGCCCAGTTCGACGCCGTCGACCCGCTGGGTACCCGCCAGGATCAGGAAGGTCGGATGATCGGGATCCGTGACCTGCGCGTTGTCGATCTGCGTGCGGAAGATCGCCGCCGTCGTGAGCAGCCTGCCGCCCAGCCAGTCGAACTTGGCGCCGAGTTCGTAGCTCTTCGCCTTGACCGGCTTGAGGTTGGCGGTCTTGGTGCTGAGCGACAGTGCCTCGGCGGACGGATCGAACGAGGTGCCGTACGAGAAATAGAAGCGCTGATGCTCGCCCGGCTTGAATACGATCGATGTGCGCGGGCTCCAGACGTGATCGACATGGTCGAGCGGCACCAGCGAGGCGGGCGAGACACCGGCGATCAGCGCCGTCGGCCGGTAATGCGCGGCGAAGCGATCGTAGCGGACGCCGCCGCTGACATCGAACAGGCGGCCGACATGCACGGTGTCGATGAGATAGGCGGCTTCGGCATAGGCGGTCGTCACGGCGCGGGTCTTGCCGGGCTGGATCGCCGCCACCGCATAGGGATCGGGGTCGAGCAGCGGTGTCGGCGCGGTCTCGCTCGCGCTGCCGAACGGATTGACGAGGCGGACCGTATCGTCGCGCTCGCGACTGAACTCGGTGCCCGCGACCAGCGTGTGCGATACCGGGCCGGTCGCGAACCGGGCGGTGAGATCGGTCTGGTCGGTCAGGTTGGTGCGATGCCCGCGGCTCGCCGGCGCGTCGCGCCCGACCAGGATATCCTCCGGCGGTGTCGCGGGCGTGGGCGCCCCGGGGCTGCCGCGATAGCCGAAATTCGGCGCGTTGAAGCGGTTCAGGAAACGATAGTCGGCATAGCGCAGCGTATTGGCGATCGAGACCGCGCTGCCGAACTCATGTCGATAGCGCGCGGTGGCGATATCGACATTGCTGCGGAAGCGGTCGGTCGACAGGCCATAGTCGTTCTTGCGCGAGACCTTGGCGGGCTTGCCGTCGACGAACGGGATGCCGACGTCGGGAATATCGTTCTCCTCCTGATGGAGATATTCGAGCGTCAGCGTATCCGGTCCGCCGATGCCGACGGCGACCGACGGGGCCACGCCCCAGCGATGGTTGCGGACCAGATCGCGATCCGCGACCTTGCTGCGCTCGCCCATCGCGTTGACGCGGATCGCGGCATTGCCGCCGATCGGCTGGTCGACATCCGCGGTGGCGCGGATCTCGTCGTTGGTGCCGCCGACCACGGTACCCGACCAGAGCGGCGCCAGCGTCGGTGCCTTGGAGACCTGGTTGATCGCGCCGCCGGTCGATCCGCGCCCGAACAGGATCGCCGAGGGCCCTTTCAGCACCTCGATCGAATCGAGGTCGAAGCTGTCGCGGGTATAGATCGCGGCATCGCGGATGCCGTCGAGGAAGAAGTCGTTGAACGCCGGAAAACCGCGCAGGTTGACGGTGTCGCCGCGCGCCGCGCCCTCGCCCGCGTTGAGCGTGATGCCGGGCACGTTGCGGAGCGCATCGGCAAGCCGGCTGGTCGCCTGCTGCTCGAGCAGGTCGTGGCCGACGACGCTGATGCTCTGCGGCGCTTTCGGAACCCCCTCCGGGATCTTGTCGCTGGTCAGCGAGCGAACACCGGTGACCTGGATCTCGTCCGGGCCCGCGTCGCTGTCGTGCGGATCGTCGATGCCCTGCTGTGCCAGGGCGACCGATGGCGCAAGCGTGCCGCCGAGCAGCGTACCGGCCATCAGGGCGCGAACCGTATCCATGCAAAACCCCCATCTTTCTCGTCCACGCCGATCGTCGCCGGCTGAGGGACCACATTTCGTTCGCTAATGCGAGCTATTTGCATCATCGTCCAGCTGGCGGGACATTACAACCGCTAATGTGTCCGGAGCGACGTCTGTGCGGACCGATCGATCTCGTACCTTCCTGCGTGACCGGTTCGTTCCCGCGCTCTATCGCGGGAGCATGGTCCGGGACGGGAGACGCTGATGACGGGTTTGACGAGACGCATGATGATCGGCTGGGCACTCGTCCTCGCCGCCACGCCCGCGGTGTCGCAGACCACGGGCCCGCTCGTGCTGGCCGCCGCCAGCCTGCAGGAGTCGCTGACCGCGGCAGCAGACGCCTGGGCGGCGAAGGGCCACCCCAAACCGGTCCTGTCGTTCGCCGCCTCGTCGGCTCTGGCCAAGCAGGTCGATGCCGGGGCGCCTGCCGATCTCTTCATCTCCGCGGACGAGCCGTGGATGGACGACGCCCAGAAGAACGGCAGGATCGCCCCCGGCACCCGTGTCTCGTTCCTCGCCAACACGCTGGTGCTGATCGCGCCCGCGGCGAGCAGGACGACGATCCGCATCGCGCCGCACTTCCCGCTCGCGCAGGCACTCGGCGACGGGCGGCTGGCGATGGCGGATCCGGCGTCGGTCCCGGCGGGCAAGTATGGCAAGGCATCGCTCACCGCGCTCGGTGTCTGGTCGAGCGTCGCGGCCAGGATCGTTCCGGGCGACAGCGTGCGCGCGGCGCTGGCCTTCGTCGATCGCGGCGAGGCGCCGTACGGGATCGTCTATGCGACCGACGCGCTCGCCGATCGCGCGGTGCGTACGGTCGGGGTCTTCCCCGAGTCGAGCCATCCGCCGATCAGCTATCCGATCGCACGGCTCGCCGCCTCGACGAGCAGGGATGCCGAGGGTTTCCGGCTGTTCCTGATCTCGGCACAGGGTCGTGCCATCTTCAAGCGGTTCGGCTTCATCCCGCATACCCCGATGCCGGCGAACTGAGGTGCTGAGTGCGGACGAGTGGGCGGTCGTCCGGCTCTCGCTCGAGGTCAGCGGCGTGGCGATGGCGGTCTCGCTGCCGATCGCCTTCGCGCTCGCCTATCTGCTCGCACGGGGTCGCTTCCCCGGGCGCACGATCCTCGACGCGATCGTGCATCTGCCGCTGGTGCTCCCGCCGGTGGTGACCGGCTGGCTGCTGTTGATCGGGTTCGGTACGCAGGGGCCGATCGGCCGCCGCCTGCTCGCCTGGTTCGGGGTCACGCTGATCTTCCGCTGGACCGGTGCCGCGCTGGCCGCGGGCGTGATGGCGCTGCCGCTCACCGTGCGCGCGATCCGACTGTCGATCGAGGCGGTCGACCGCCGGCTGGAGGGGGCGGCGCGGACGCTCGGTGCAGGGCCGTGGCGGACCTTCGCGACGGTGACGCTGCCGCTGTCGATCCCCGGCATCCTCGCCGGCACGGTGCTCGGCTTCGCGCGATCGATCGGCGAGTTCGGCGCGACGATCACCTTCGTCTCGAACATCCCCGACGAGACGCGGACGCTGCCGCTGGCGATCTACACCGCGCTGCAACTGCCGGGAAACGATCTCGCCGTGTGGCGGCTGGCGGGGCTCTCGGTCGCGCTG
>CAZZZX010000315.1:1740-4316 GCA_964658585.1 uncultured Novosphingobium sp. | reverse complement strand
GGCGGCGATGGCGTGCACCGTCGCGGTCGAGACCGAGATCGACCGCCATTACGAGGCGCAGCGCGTCGCGCTCGGCGAAAGCGATCCGGCGCTCGCCGCGACGATCGTGGAATTCCAGGCCGAGGAGGTCGAGCATCGCGACACCGCGCTCGCCGCGGGGGCCGAGCGCGCACCCGGCTATCCGCTGCTTTCCGCGGTGATCCGCCTCGGCTGTCGCGTCGCCATTGCGGCGACGAAACGAATCTGACTGGCGGTTCGCGCAATCCGTCCTACCTTGTCGTCGTGACGCGACCAACCGCGGCGTCGTGCGTTGGGCCGACAATCAACTGGGATGGGTACGATCCGATGCGACCTCCGCTGCTGACATTGATCGCGCTGCTCGGTATCGGAGCGGCGACATGGGCGGTTCCCACGCCGTCTCGCGCGCAGGTGCGGGATCAGGTCCTCGACGTCTATGGCGACGATCCCTGCCCGGCGAGCAACGGTCAGGAGATCGTCGTCTGCGTCCACCATCCGCGCAACGAGCAGTTCCGCATCCCGCAGTCGCTGCGCGAGAGCGAGGCCGCGCCGCAGGCGCTCGGCGGCACCGCGCTCGCCGCGGTCCAGTCAACCGGCGGCACGGGCGCACAGATCCAGAGCTGCAACGCGATCGGGGCGGGCGTCAATGCCGGCTGTCTCCAGAAGGAGACCGACGCCTGGAAGGCGCAGAAACGCGCCGACGCCAAAGCCGCGGCGACGATCCCCTGAGCCCGGTTCGGGTCACATCATTCAGTTGCGCGAAAGGCCGGAAATGGCTTTGCTGACGGCCATGCCGGACATCGAGGATACCACCCCGAACGCTCTGATCGCGGCCCGCTCGCTGGCGGTGGCGGTCATCGGTTTCATCGCCGGGCTGATGCTCGCCGCCATCGCGATCCCCGTCGCGGCGCGCGCGCAGGTCGGGCCCGTCGAGAACCCGCCGCCGCGCACGCGCTCGGTGATCGTCTATGGCGACGATCCCTGCCCGTCATCGTCGAGTGATGAGATCGTGGTCTGCGCGCGCCAGCCGGAGGGCGATCGCTACCGCATCCCCAAGCGCTTCCGCGGGCAGAAGGCGGCGTCGTCGCCTGCCGGCAACAGCTGGGCCAACAAGGTCAGCTCCACCGAGGACGCCAGCCGGATGGCGGCGGGCGTGCCCAATACCTGCTCGGCGGTCGGCACCGGCGGCCAGAGCGGCTGCTTCCTCCAGTTCCAGACCCAGGCCGCCCAGGCGCGACGCCAGGCGGCTCAGGCGAAAGCGGATGACACCGGCCCCTGATCCGGGCATCCCGACGCGGCTTGCCAGTCATCGTCCTGGAACATATAAGGAACTCATGGCGCAACTCGATGTCCGCGAAAAGCTCGCCATCCTCGCGGATGCCGCCAAATACGATGCGTCGTGCGCATCGTCGGGCACCGCCAAGCGCGACAGCCGCAAGGGCGGCATCGGATCGACCGAAGGCATGGGCATCTGCCACGCCTATGCGCCCGACGGCCGCTGCATCTCGCTGCTCAAGATCCTGCTGACCAACGCCTGCGTGTTCGACTGCCATTACTGCATCAACCGCAAGAGCTCGAACGTGCGGCGGGCGCGCTTCTCCGCACGCGAGGTGGTGGACCTCACCCTCTCCTTCTATCGGCGCAACTATATCGAGGGGCTGTTCCTCTCCTCCGGGATCATCGGTTCGCCGGACTATACGATGGAGCAGCTGGTCGAGGTCGCACGCGCGCTGCGCGAGGATCATCTCTTCAAGGGCTATATCCATCTTAAGACGATCCCCGATGCCGATCCGCTGCTGATCGAGGCGGCGGGGCGCCATGCCGATCGCCTGTCGATCAATGTCGAGATGCCGACGACGAGCGGCCTCGCCCGGCTCGCGCCCGAGAAATCCGCGACCCGGATCGAAGGCGCGATGCGGACGCTGCGGCATTCGATCGACGACGGGCGCGATGCGCGGCGCCGCTATCGCTCGGCACCGTCGTTCGCGCCCGCCGGGCAATCGACGCAGATGATCGTCGGCGCGGACGCCACCACCGATCGCGACATCGTCGCGCGCGCCAGCACGCTCTACGACCGCTACGCGCTGCGCCGCGTCTATTATTCGGCGTTCAGCCCGATCCCCGACGCGAGCGCGGTGCTGCCGCTCAAGCGTCCCCCGCTGATGCGCGAGCACCGGCTCTACCAGTCCGACTGGATGATGCGCTTCTACGGCTTCACGCCGGGCGAGGTCGCCGATGCCGCCGATCCCGCGAGCGGGATGCTGCCGCTCGACATCGATCCCAAGCTCGCCTGGGCGCTGCGCTTCCGCGATCGTTTCCCGGTCGATGTCAACCGCGCGCCGCGCGAGGCGCTGCTGCGCGTGCCCGGGCTCGGCATCAAGGCGATCGACGGCATCGTCGCGGCGCGGCGCTGGCGGCGGCTGCGGCTTGCGGACGTGGCGCGGCTCACCGTCTCGATCGCGCGGGTGCGTCCGTTCCTGATCGCCGAGGACTGGCGCCCGGTCGTGCTCGCCGACCGCGCCGATCCGCTGCCCGCGGCGCTGGTGCTGGTCGCGGGA
>CAZZZX010000315.1:0-1730 GCA_964658585.1 uncultured Novosphingobium sp. | reverse complement strand
CGAACTGTTCGCTGCCTAGCGCCGAAGGGGGACGCATGGAACATCGGGAAGGCCCGGTCGGGATCGCGAAGCCCGCGATCGTCTGGACCTGGGTGTGGCTGGCCGCCAAGATCGTCACCGGAACGACCGCATTGGCGAGCGCGATCCTGCTCGCGACGAACGATTTCGTCGGTTTCGCGACAGCGCTTCGGGTCATGTCGATCGCGTCGCTGTGTGCGCTCGCGCTCTACATCGTCGCAGGGGTGCTCAATCTGATCTGGCTGTACCGGGTCGCCGCGGTGAACAGGCGGATGACGGGCGGCGCGACCACCGCACCCGGCTGGGCGGTCGGCTGGTTCTTCGTTCCCGTCGCGGCGTGGTGGATGCCGTTCCGCGCGGTCCGCGAGGCGTGGCAGGTCGCGTCGCGGCCGGCCGGATGGCGCGACGCACCCGTCGCACCGCTGTTGCGGCTCTGGTGGGCGCTGTGGCTGGCGGTGACCTTCCTCAATCTCGGCACGACGCTGCTGCGGCTGCCGCCGCACAGCCCCGATCGCTCGATCCTGATCTTCGCGATCGGCGCATTGGTGGCGGTCCTGTCGGTGCCGCTGACGATCGCCTGGACGCGGATCGTTCGCGAGATCAGCCGTGCCCATGCCGGGTTGCCCGTCGCGTGACGCTGATCCGCCTCGCCGCCGAGGACGATTTCGACGGCTGGCGGGCCGGGGCCCGTGCGCTGGCGCTCGCGGGCGTCGCGCCGCAGGACGCGCACTGGCAGGTCGGCGAGGCGATCGGCGATCTCTTCGCGGGCGCCGCGGACGCTGTGCCGCCCCCGTCCGAGGGGGCAGCCTTCTCCGTGCCGCGCGCGTTCGTCGAACTCGCCGGGACGGTGATCCTCCACGCCGATCCCGAACGCTTCGCGCGGCTCTACGCGGTGCTCGTCCGGCTGCGCGACCAGCCTCGGCTGATCGAGGATCGCGCCGATCCGCAGCTGCGTGCGCTCGAGGAGATGGCCAAGGCGGTGCGCCGCGACATCCACAAGATGCGCGCCTTCGTCCGGTTCCGCAGCGTCGAGGAGGCGGACGGCGAACGCTATGTCGCCTGGTTCGAGCCCGAGCATCATATCGTGCGGCACAATGCCGGCTTCTTCGTCCGTCGCTTCGCCGCGATGCGCTGGTCGATCCTGACTCCGGAGGTCTCGATCCACTGGGACGGCGCGACGCTGAGCGAGGGTCCGGGCGCCACCCCCGCCGATGCGCCCGAGGGCGATCCGATCGAGGCGGTGTGGAAGACCTATTACGCCTCGATCTTCAATCCCGCGCGGCTCAAGACCGGTGCGATGCTGCGCGAGATGCCGCGCAAATACTGGAAGAACATGCCCGAGACCGCGCTGGTGCCGGGCCTGATCGCAGGTGCGCAGGCGCGCGAGCGGGAGATGATCGCGGTGTCCAGGGCAGGCCCTCCCGCCGGTAACGCGGCGCTCGCGCTCGATGCGTTGCGCGAGGAGGCGGCAGACTGCCGCCGCTGTCCGCTGTGGAAGCCGGCGACGCAGACCGTGTTCGGCGAGGGGCCTGCGGATGCACCGCTGATGTTCGTGGGCGAGCAGCCGGGCGATCAGGAGGATCTCGCCGGGCGTCCGTTCGTCGGGCCGGCGGGGCAATTGTTCGATCGCGCGATGGCGGAGGCCGGGGTCGATCGCGGCGCCGCCTACGTCACCAACGGCGACCTGCGCGACAGCGTGCACTTCGCGGCCG
>CAZZZX010000314.1:0-4333 GCA_964658585.1 uncultured Novosphingobium sp. | reverse complement strand
CGCTCTACATCCCGCTCACCTATGCTGCCGATCGCGTGTTCATCGACGGCAAGCTCGTCGATCGGCGCGGACGCCTCGGCCCGAGCGCCGGGACGACCGACTACGACCTGCGCTCGCACGAAATCTCGCTGGAGCGCGCTGCCGGGCCGATGATGCTGCGGGTGGATCTCGCATCGGCACTCCATCGCGACAGCGGCTTCGCCGACCCGCCGGTGTTCGGCCTCGCCGAGCCGATGCGGCGCTGGATTGCGCTCGAATGGGCGAAGAGCCTGTTGTTCGTGAGCGCATTGCTGCTGCTCGAACTGAATGCGCTCGTCGCCTATCTGTTTCGCCCGCAGGATCGCGCGTCGCTCTATCTGGCGCTGACCGGCCTGTTCACGATCCCCGCGGCGGCGATCCTCGGTTACGACGATCTCCTGCTGCTCGCCCTGCCGGGGCTCGGCTTCGGCGCCGTGCTGGCATTGCAATATCTGTCGACCACGGCCGGGCTCGGATGTTTCCTGGCCTATTCGCGGGCGCTGTTTCCGCAGGAGACGCCGCGCTGGCTGTTCCGTGCGCTGGCGGCGCTGGTCGCGATCTATTTCGCGGCGCTGGCGATCGCATTCGTCGCCGACGGTACCCTGGCCGCCTCGCGGATCGCGCTCTCGTGGCCGCTGGTGTCGGGGGCGACGTTGCTCGGCATCACCGCGATCGTCTGGCGGGCGGCGCGGCGGGGGCGCAACGGGGCGCTCGTCTTCCTGCTCGGCCTCGCCATCTTCACCTTCTTCGCGATCAGCGGGGCGATCGCGATGTCCGGGCTGGTGCCCGCGGGTACCCTGCCCGGCGCCAAATCGCTGCCGCTCGGCATGTTGATGCTGCTCTTCTCGCACTTCGTCGTCGTCGCCGAGCGATGGACGCTGGCGATCGTTTCCGCCGAGCGGATCAACGACGATCTGCGCGAACTCATCGAGGTCAATTCGGCGATCACGTCGGAGATGCAGCTCGACGTGCTGCTCGCGCGGATCATCGAGGTGACGAGCCGCATCCTCAACGCCGATCGCAGCACGCTGCTGCTGTACGACAAGGACAAGGGGGAATTGTGGTCGCTCGTCGCCGAGGGACTGGTCAGGCGCGAGATCCGCATGGACGAGACGAGCGGCCTCGCCGGCCATGCGTTTCGCACCGGCGAGACGCTCAACGTCGCGAATGCCTATGCCGATCCTCGCTTCAACCGCGCGATCGACGACGTGACCGACTATCGCACCGGCAGCATCCTGACCATGCCCGTGATTGCGCGCGACGGGCGCCGGCTCGGCGTGATGCAGGCGCTCAATCGGCGGGACGGACGCCCCTTCTCGGCGGACGACGAGACGCGCATGGTCGCGTTCGCCGCGCAGGCCGCGATCGCGATCGACAACGCGACCCTGTTCACCCAGGTCGTCGACGAGCGCAATTACAACGAGAGCATCCTGCGATCGATGTCGAGCGGCGTGGTCACGCTGACCCGCGGTGCGGAGATCGCCAAGCTCAATGCGGCGGCGAGCCGGATCCTGGGCATTCCGACCGAAGCGCTGGAAGGCGTGAACGCGCGCACGCTGCTCGCGGAGACCAATCCCTGGCTGCTGAGCGAGATCGACGCCGTCAGTGCGACCGGCGAGCGCAAGTCCCTGATCGACGTCGATCTGCTGGCAGGCGACGGGCGGACCGTGTCCGCCAACATCACGATCGTGCCGCTGCTCAGCGAAGGCGGCGCGGTCGGCCTGCTGCTGCTGATCGAGGATATCAGCGAGGGCAAGCGCATCCAGAGCGCGATGCGCCGCTTCATGACGCAGAAGGTGGTCGATCAGGTGCTCTCGCGCGGGGACGAGCTGCTGTTCGGCACCGCCTGCCGCGCGAGCGTGCTGTTCGCCGACATCCGCAACTTCACGGCGATGGCCGAGACGCTGAGCCCGCGCGAGACGGTCGACATGCTCAACGAGGCCTTCACCGAATTCTTCGAGGCGGTCGCCGCATCGGACGGGGTGCTCGACAAGTTCATCGGCGATGCGATCATGGCGGTCTACGGCGCTCCCCTGACGACCGGACGCGACCCCGAGAACGCGGTGGAGAGCGCGGTCCAGATGCTGCGCGCGCTGGACCGGCTCAACCGGCGGCGGCACGGGCGCGGGATGCCGCCGCTGCGGCTCGGCGTGGGGGTGGCGACCGGCGAGGTGGTGGCGGGCACGATCGGCAGCCCCAAGCGGATGGACTATACGGTGATCGGGGACAGCGTGAACCTCGCCGCCCGACTGGAGGATCTGACCAAGATCTACGGCGTCGAGATCCTCGTCTGCGAAACGACGGCGGCGGCGGTGGCGGCACAGTGGCGGTTGCGCGAGCTCGACCTGATCAGGGTGCGCGGACGGCAGCGGCCGTCGACGATCTTCCAGGTGGTGACCGACCCCAGCGACGCGATGCTCGCCGCCTACGCCCAGGGTCGCGAGCGCCTGGCCCGGCATGACTGGCCGGCGGCGGTGGCGTCATTCGAGGCGGCGCTGCTTCACGCGCCCGAAGATCGTCCGTCGAGGCTGATGCGAGATCGCGCCGTCGCGCTCGCGGCCGACCCACCGACGGACGACTGGGACGGCGTCTGGCAAGCGGGGCGACCGTGACCGCGACACGCGATACGGTTCGCGATCGGGTCTTCGTCGCTGCCGCGCACCAGGGCGAAACCGGGGTGACGATCCCGATCGCATATGTCGACCTGTCAGCATTCGGATAGCTCGGCTGCATGGGCCACGCGAGCATCGGGTCCGGCATCGGCGCGCCCGCCCCGGTCCCGCCGGAGAGTCTATCCGGCTACGATCGGCTGCCTTGATGCCGTGTCTTTGCGGGGCGTGATCGGGCAGATCACCCGCTCGGAGAGACCTTGGCTCTGATCGCAGATCAGGCGGAGTTCCGGAGTAGCGGGCGCACCGCCGGCAGGCGGTAGAGATGAGAAAGGCCACTAACCCATCGGGCTAGCGGCCTTTTCCATGGTGGGCGTGGCAAGGATTGAACTTGCGACCCCTGCGATGTCAACACAGTGCTCTACCACTGAGCTACACGCCCGTGGGGGGTGCCTCTAGCCACCGCGAACCGCGATGGCAAGCGGCCTTGTCGGGCCGGGTATCAGGTTTCGCTCGCCATCGTGCCGACGCCGAACAGGCGATCGACCTCGAGCACCAGGTCGCGCAGATGGAAAGGCTTGGACAGCACGCGCGCATTGGGATGCGAGGCCCCGGTCTTGAGCGCGACCGCAGCGAAGCCGGTGATGAACATCACCCGCATTCCCGGCGCCAGCGTCGCGGCGCGCTGGGCGAGCTCGATGCCGTCCATCTCGGGCATGACGATATCGGTCAACAGCAGGTCGAAACGCTCGCGCTCGAGCAGCGGCAGCGCCGCGGTGCCGCAGTCCACCGACGTCACGGCATAGCCGACGCGTTCGAGCGCGCGCGCGAGATACTCGCGCATCGAGGTGTCGTCTTCGGCGAGGAGGATCCTGATCATGGACGCCGTCATACTCCAGGCCGGCAGGTATCGACTCGACCCGCGTAGGATGCGCCATCCCTATTCGGGACGCCACGCCGCCGCGCCGACCAAGCCACCTCATCATCCTCCAGCAGTTAAGATTCGGCAACGCCCATTGCCACTGCGTCATGGGGTGCCATAGCAGGGTTCATGGCAACCGGCAGCCACGATCCACTCGCTCATGTCCGCCTCGGTCCGCCGGGCGCCGCCACGCCGCTGGTGATCGCGGTACCGCACGCCGGCCGCTGCTATCCGCGCGCGCTGCTCGCCGCAGCGCGGCTTCCCCGCCACGCGCTCGAGACGATCGAGGACCGGCACGCCGACCTTCTCGTTACCGACGCCGTCGCCGCCGGCGGCATCGCGATCGTCGCGCGCGTCGCGCGCGCCTGCATCGATCTCAATCGCGATCCGCGCGAGGTCGATCCCGCGGTCGTCCGGCGGACACCCGACGACGCCGCGGCATGGCTGGAGACCGAGAAGGTGGCGGGCGGCCTGGGGATCGTGCCGAGCCGCATCGCGATGGGCGGCGCGGTGTGGAAGCGGCCGCTCGATCCGGCCGAGGTGGCGCGACGCATCGCGCAGATCCATGCGCCCTATCATCACGCGATCGCGACCGCGCTGGACGCCGCGCAGGCGCGGCATGGCTATGCGATCCTGCTGGATTGCCATTCGATGCCGCCGCTCGGCCCGGCAGGCGCAGCGCGCATCGTCATCGGCGACCGGCACGGCGCGAGTGCCGCACCGCGCTATGCCGCCGCGATCGAGCAGGTCGTGGCGCGCCACCGCCTGGCGAGCGCGCACAACC
>CAZZZX010000313.1:0-4336 GCA_964658585.1 uncultured Novosphingobium sp. | reverse complement strand
GGTCGTAGAAGTCCTTGGCCGGCGTGGTGGACAGGCCGACGTGGCCGGCCAGCTCGCTGTCCGACGGCGCGACCATGGCCGTCCCGTCCGGAGCGATGACGAGCGGCAGGTCGCGCGGGCCGGCACCGGCTGCCCTGAGCAGGCGGCTGCCCTCCGGCGTCTCGGACGTGTAGTAGCGGTAGGGCACCTGGTTGCGGGCGAGGAACTCGCGCACCTCCGACGAGCGGGCCGACCAGCGATGGCAGATCAGCTTGTTCTGCTTGACCTCGCCGTGATCGCTGCTGCGCCACGCCTCGAGCTGATCGTCGATGACCGGGTACAGCTTCTCCTCGGCCGGGTCCCACGGCTTGAGCAGGTAGTAATCCAAGTCGACCACATTGATCGCGGTGATCGCGGCGTCGGTGTCCGCATACGCCGTCAGTAGCACCCGGCGGGCGGACCGGTAGATGTCCATCGCCTTTTCCAGGAACTGGATGCCGTCCATCATCGGCATCCGGTGATCGGCCAGCAGCACCGCGACATCGTCGCCGCCGAACAGCCCGCCCTGCCCGCTGGTCCGCGCATCGTGTGCGGCATTGGCGTGGGCGAGCACGATCTCGGCGGCGCCATGCACCGCAGCGCGGTCATGGCCGAGCGGCTCGAACGCACCGCCGGCGGCGAGGCTCTCGATCTGGCGGCGGTTGAGCAGTCGCGGATCGACGCGATCGGCGAAATCCTCGAGGCTGCGGAACGGGCCGCGCGCCGCGCGTTCGGCGACCAGCTCCTCCATCGCGCGCTCGCCGACGCCCTTGAGCGCGCCGAGCGCGTAGCGGACCGCGAGCCCGTCCCCGTGCGCCTCGACCGCGAACTCGGCCTCGCTCGCGTTGATCGAGGGCGGCAGGCACGTCACCCCCATCCGCCGCATGTCGTCGACGAAGATCGCGAGCTTGTCGGTCTGCGACAGATCGAAGCACATCGACGCGGCGAAGAACTCGACCGGGTGATGCGCCTTGAGCCACGCGGTCTGGTAGGTGAGCAGCGCATAAGCCGCGGCATGGCTCTTGTTGAAGCCATAGCCCGCGAACTTGTCGATCAGGTCGAACAGCTCGTTGGCCTTGGCCGCCGGGATGTCGTTCCCGGTCTTGCAGCCGTCGACGAAGCGCTGGCGCTGCGCGTCCATCTCGGCCTTGATCTTCTTGCCCATCGCGCGGCGCAGCAGGTCGGCGTCGCCGAGCGAATAGCCGGCGAGCACCTGCGCCGCCTGCATCACCTGTTCCTGGTAGACGAAGATGCCGTAGGTCTCGGCGAGGATGCCCTCGAGCAGCGGGTGCGGATATTCGATCGCGACGGTACCGTTCTTGCGCGCGCCGAACAGCGGGATGTTGTCCATCGGCCCCGGGCGGTAGAGCGCGCCGAGCGCGATGATGTCCTCGAACACGGTTGGCTTCACCGCCGACAGCGTGCGGCGCATCCCCTCGGACTCGACCTGGAACACACCGACCGTGTTGCCCGACTGGAGCAGCGCATAGGTCGCCGGATCGTCCCAGGCGAGCGTCGCGAAATCGACGTCGTCGCCCTTGGCGCGGATCATCCGTACCGCCTTCTGGAGCACCGACAGCGTCTTGAGGCCGAGAAAGTCGAACTTCACCAGCCCCGCTTCCTCGACATATTTCATGTCGAACTGGGTGACCGGCATGTCCGATCGCGGATCGCGATAGAGCGGGACGAGCTGGTCGAGCGGGCGATCGCCGATCACCACGCCCGCGGCATGGGTCGAGGAATGGCGCGGCAGGCCCTCCAGCTTCATCGCGAGATCGAGCAGGCGGGTGACCTGGGGTTCGCGGACATATTCGGTGTGCAGCTCGGACACGCCGTCGATCGCGCGCTGGAGCGTCCACGGGTCGGTCGGGTGGTTGGGGACCAGCTTGGCGAGGCGATCGACCTGACCGTAGCTCATCTGCAGCACGCGACCGGTATCCTTGAGCACCGCGCGCGCCTTCAGCTTCCCGAAGGTGATGATCTGCGCGACATGGTCGCGGCCGTATTTCTCCTGGACGTAGCGGATCACCTCGCCGCGCCGGGTTTCGCAGAAATCGATGTCGAAATCGGGCATCGACACGCGCTCGGGATTGAGGAAGCGCTCGAACAGGAGGCCCAGCCGCAACGGATCGAGATCGGTGATGGTGAGCGACCAGGCGACCACCGATCCGGCGCCCGATCCGCGCCCCGGACCGACCGGGATATCGTGATCCTTGGCCCATTTGATGAAGTCGGCGACGATCAGGAAATAGCCCGGAAACCCCATCTTGACGATGACGTCGACCTCGAAGGCGAGCCGTTCGAAATAGGCGGCATAGGTCTCTTCGAGCGGTCCTTCGGGCTGGTAGAGGCGGAGCCGCGCGATCAGCCCGGCATGGGCGTCGCGATGGAGCAAGGCCGCCTCGCCCGCGCGATCGTTGGCGAGGCCGGGCAGGATCGGCTTGCGCCTGGGCGCGGCGAACGCGGTGCGCTGCGCGACCACCGCGGTGTTGAGCAGCGCCTCGGGCAGATCGGCGAACAGCTCCGCCATCGTCGCGGGGGGCTTGAGCCACGCCTCGGCCGAGGAGTGGCGGCGGTCGTCGGCCTCGACATAGGCGCTGTCGGCGATGCACAGCATCGCATCGTGCGCGGCATGGAAATCGGGCTCGGCGAAGCAGGCGGGATTGGTCGCGACCAGCGGCAGGTCGCGCGCATAGGCAAGCTCGATCAGCGCCGCCTCGGCCTGCTGCTCGGCCGCCTCGCCGCGGCGCGCGATCTCGACGTAGAGGCGATCGGGGAACAGCGCCGCCAGCCGGGCGGCATAGCGCTCGGCATGATCGCCCTGCCCCTCGGCGAGCAGCCGCGCCAGCGCGCCGTCGCCCGCGCCGGTGAGCGCGATCAGCCCATCGGTCCGCCCGTCGAGCGCGACGAGCGGGACGTGCGCATCCTCGTCAGACGGCCGGTCGAGATGCGCGGCCGAGACCAGCGCGCAGAGATTGTCGTAGCCCGCCGCGTCCTGCGCATAGAGCGGCAGCCAGTCGATCACCGGCGGCTTGCCCGGCTCGGCGCCGCCGCACTCGACCGGCCGCGCGATCGCGAGCAGCGTCCCGATGATCGGCTGAACGCCCGCGGCCATGGCGGCGGACGAGAACGCCATCCCGGCGTAGAGCCCGTTGCGGTCGCAGATCGCGATCGCCGGGAAGCCATGCTCCGCGGCGTGCCGGGCGAGCGCCTTGGGATCGATCGCGCCTTCGAGCATGGTGAAGGCGGTGAAGACGCGCAGCGGGACGAACGGTTCGGTCACCCTCCCATCATGCGCGCGCGCGGCGCTCCGATCAAACGCGCACGCGGAATAAACGGGGGATAAGTCCCCGCCGCGCGACGATCAGGCCGATCATCGCGGCCAGCGCCAGCCGCAGTCCCAGGATGTCGGGCGCGAACAGCAGGATGAGGAAGATCACCGGCACCGTCGCGGTCCCCAGGATCCGCCGCCATCGATAGGCGTGCGGCACCTCGGCCAGCATCAGCCCGGCGCGCCGGCTGCCATAGGCCCAGGCCGCACAGTTGAGGATGCCCGCCACCACCATGGTCAGCGCATAGCCCTGCATCGCGCCGCTTCCCCGATGATCCGAATAGATCATGTGGGTTCCCGCCGGTATCAGCGAGACGATGCACAGCGAGGCCAGGACGAGGAGCGTCAGCACGCGATCGACATGGTGCAGCCGCGCGAACAGATCGCGGTTGGCAAACCAGAAATTGGCGATCACCGCGAAGCTTACGAAATAGCTGAGCACCTGCATCTGGACCGCACTCCACGCGGCGGCGAGCGATGGCGCATCCTGCGGAAAGTGGATCTCGAGCGCGGCCAGCGTGACCGCGATCGCGAACGCGCCGTCGCTCAGCATGACGAGGCGGTCGAAGCCGTGCCGCCTGATCCGGCGTTCGAGCTTCTCGTCCGTATCCAGCGATTCGGGCTCGCTCATGCATGTCTCCGCGCCGGCCGGTCGTCAGGCTAGAACGGAAGCGGCGGACAAGTCGAGCGGCAGAAGAGATCCGCCGGCCGCTGCGATGTCAGGAGAACGCCAGCGTCTCCGGGACGATCCCGATCCGGACCGGCAACCGGGCGACGACGTCGCCATCCGCCTGGATGGGCGTGCCGGCGTCGCCCTCGATCGTCAGCGCCGAGCAGGTGAAGCGGATCGCGTCGCGCGGCGGCCGCTTGCGCAGCAGCGCCCAGGCGAAGCGCAGCATGACAAGGCGACCCGCACGCTCGAGCACGACGACGTGGAGCAGCGGATCGTCGACCGCCGCCGCCGCCGCGAAGCTCCACGGACCCGCA
>CAZZZX010000312.1:0-4339 GCA_964658585.1 uncultured Novosphingobium sp. | reverse complement strand
GAGCGCCAGCCGCAGCGCCGGCCGGGCCAGCCGCTTGACCGGGGAGACATGTCCCTGCTGGATGCCGACCTTGGTGCAGATCGTCAGCCCTTCCCGGCGCCCGCGCACGAAGCGGCCGAGGATGCGCTCCGCATCGCCGTCACCATAGGAGGGCGCGACGTCGAACCAGCGGACCCCGGCGGCATAGGCCCGGTTGAGCGCGGCGAGGCTCTGCCCCTCCGACTTGCGCGAGCCCATCGACGCGCAGCCGAAACCCAGGCGGGGCGCGCTCGCGCTCATGCGCGTGCTCCCGCCTGTGGATGCCGCCGGATCAGCAGCCGCGTCGCCAGCACTGCGGGCTCGACGAGATAGCGATAGCCCAGTCGCCCGGGCGAGTTCGCCAAGCGATGCGCCCATTCGAGCCCCATCCGCCCCATCCAGCGCGGCGCACGCTTCTGAACGCCGACCTGATAGTCCAGATACGCCCCCGTCGGCACCAGCACGAGCGTCGGCACGTGATGCTGGATCCGTTCGATCCACGCCTCCTGCCGCGGCATGCCCATGCCGACGATGAGCACGTCGTGCGCGCTTGCGGTCATCCAGTCGAGGATCTCGGCCTGCTTGGAGCCGTGTCGCGTGTCCTCGACGTCGAAGAAGCCGTCGCGTCCGTCGATGTCGAGCCCGGGCACGCGGTCGCGCAAGGCAGCTATTCCACGCGCGAGCACGTCGGGATCGCCACCGACATAGCCGAACTTCCACCCGCGATCGCGGCCGAGCGCGAACATGTCGTCGTAAAAGTCGAGCGAAGTCGCTCGCTTGCTGCGCGGCAAGCGGTGGCCGAAGGCATTGGCCATCATCACGATCGGCATGCCGTCAATCATCACCTGTGCGTCGGGCTGCGAGAGCAGCCGCGCCATCGGGGCACTCTCGAACATCAGCGCCATCGCGTGGAGGTTGAGGTTCGCCATCACCAGCCGCCGCCGGCCCGCGACCGCAGCCGCAATCTGCGCGATCACCTCGTCGCCGGAGAGCGGGTGCAACCGGTAGCCGAGCACCCTGATCTCGCGCGGCGCGGCGACCGGCGCGGCGATGAGATCGGGCGCGTTCATCCGACCGCCGTCCGCCGCTCCGCATCGGCGACGAGCGGACGTGCCGCCTGATCGCCGATATGGTCGGCCAGGCGCAGCGCGAGCGCGACCGCGGTCAGGGTCGGGTTCGCCTGGCTCGAGGTCGGCAGAACCGACGTACTGGCGATGTGGAGATTGGGCACGTCGAAACAGCGCAGGTCGCCATCGACGATCCCTTCGTTGCGCCCGCGCGCCATGCGGGTGAGGCCGAGTTGATGGGTGCCGTGCGCGGCCTGCGCGAGGATCGCCTCGGCGCGCGCCTCGATCGGCACGCGATAGTCGATCCGTCCGATCCCGCTACGCGTCAGCCAGTCGCTGAGCAGGTCGTGGGTCTTGACAAGCGATGCGGCATCCTCGGCGGCGAAGCGCAAGTCGATCGCGAGCGAGGGCAGGCCGAGCCGATCGTTCCGGTCGGTCAGCCAAGCCCGGCTCGACGGGTTGGGCAGGTGCTCGGAATGATAGGAAAGGCGGTAGCGGTTCGCCTTGTTCAGCACGAAGAAGCCGGGCAGCCGCTCGGCCCTTCCGTAACGCTGGTGGAGGAACCGCGCGGAGAAGGCCAGCGCCGAGGGCGCATTGGTCACGACGTTGGCGATATGCCGCAGCAGATCGGTCGGCTTGTCAGGGATATGGCGGCGACGGATCGCCTCCGCCGTCAGCAGGCGACCAAGCGGCCCGAAGCTCAGCGCCAGATAGACCAGCGAGAGGATCGCGCTGCCATGCTCGGCGTCCGCGACCGGCGCGACGATCGGCCAGAACGCACTGTTGAGCAGGCCGTGCCGGGCCTGGAGCGGCGCGCTCGGCGCGAAGCGACGGCGGACGTACGATCCGCTGTTGTCGACATAAAAATCGAAGGCCCGCGCCGCTTTGACGGAGCTGAATACGATGTCGGCGATCTCACCGAGCAGATGGCCCATGTAATAGCGGCCGAGCGGCCCGTCCCGGCCGCCGAACCTGTCGGGCGTCTGGCGCTGCGCGGCGAGCAGCAGCCGCGTCGTCTCGAGACCGCCGGCGGCGAGCACCAGCGTCGCGACCGGAAGCCGCGTCCGCTCGCCGGTGAGCGAATGGGCGACGTCGATCGCGGTGACGCGGCCATCGACGTCGAAGATCAGGCCGACGGCGGTGGCGTGGGTACGTAGTTCGAGCGCCGGATCGGTGGCGATCGCACGCTTGTGGATGACGTGCGCTGCCTGGATGTTCGCCCAACGCTCAAGCACGTCGGCGGAGAAGTCGTCGTCGGCGCCAGGCGCCAGCGCCGCGTCGGCCATGAAGACGGGCGCGCCGGATTGCGTCGCCGCAGTCGCGCGCGCCCAGTAGGGCGACAGATCGTCATAGCCAATCGGCCAGTGCGCCGGGATCCTAGGCCGATCCTCGAAATCCAGCCGATCATAGGGGATGCAGCGGCCGCCCCACAGGTTTGACGAGCCGCCGAGCCGGCGCGCAACCGCCACGCTCATGTCGTCATGGCGCGCCGGCTCGATCCGCGATGCCGCTGACAGCGCCTGCACGGCCGGGTTCGCGGAGCGCCCGCCCGACTCGAGCACGAGGACGGGAATCCCGCGGCGCGATATGTCGGTCGCGAAAGCCAGGCCGACCGGGCCGCTGCCGATCACGACGATCCCCGACGCGCGCCCGGACAGGCCGGCGATGCCATCGATCAGCATCGACCGATGCCGCCGCGATCGCGGGAACCTGGCAGGTTCCGTCGCAAGCCATGACCACGCCTGGAAAGAACGATCAGGACCCCTGCCTCCTCTCATCGAGCGATCGCATCCTTCGCCGATGCGACCGCGCTCCACAAGCCCCGATGCGGCATTGCAGCAAGTACGATGTCCCGATGAGGGCCGCCGTGGCTATCCGCGCCCCTACGTCTCGACCTTGTGCAGCACCGCGCGTCCGAACCGGATCGTCGGCGCCGCGGCCACCGCGCCGTCGGGGCTGCTGCGCAGATAGGTATAGGCGATCAGCTGCAACGCGCCGGCAGCAGGTGCGGCGGTGAAGCTGTTCGCCGGCGTCCGCATCACCCCGCTGATCGCCTCTCCGGGCAAATCACGCGGTGCGCAATCGAGATCCGCGTTGAACGCCGACGATCCCCCCACCGCCATTCGAGCCGCGGAAAGGAGATGCAGGCATTGCCGGCGTCGATTTCGAAGGCGATCAGCGCCTCGTAGGTGTCGCCCGCCTGGATTGCGGCGACGGCGGCGTTCTGTGGCGTGTTCGTCAGCCGGGCGTAATAGCAGTATGTCGGACCGGTCGCGGAACCCGCGACCGTGTAGCTGCCAGAAAAAGCGAACTGGTGCACCGGCAGGCCGGTACGCGGCGACGATAGCTGCGAGGCGGCGACGGTCAGCCCGGTCGTGTTCGACATGCTCGTGGTCCAGTTGGTCGGCGCGGTCCCGGTCAGGCTCCCGGCGGACGGCACTGTCACCGTGCCGCTCGCACCTTGCATCATCGGGTTGCCGAAGGGGTTGGCTGCGGTCCATTCGGTGTTCTGGCCGGCAGGAGGTCGATCGGCGGATACCAGCTTCGCAGGATTGCGGCGATCGCCTTGCCGATATAGTAGGCGCCGGTCACCCCCGGTTGAGTGCCTTCGACCGTGTAGTTCGGCCGGGGCGATGCACCGACCGACGCGGGATCGGTTATGTCGGCGAGACAGGAGGATGCCACCGCCACCCGGTCGCCCGACGCCTGGGCCAAGGCATTGAGCCAGCGATTGCAGCGATCCATGACACCGTAATGCGCGGCTGAGAGCACGGTGCTGAAATATCCGGTGCCGCCGATCCGCGGCAGGATCGGCAGAAAGATGGTGCGGATGCCGTGCTGCTTGAGCATCAGCGTGATCGCGGTCCAATCGGCCGTGATCGCGGCGAGCGTCCCACTCGCGCCGTTGTGATAGATATTGTTGGTGCCGCATTCGACCACGACGAAGCCAGGCCGGACTGGCATCTGCGACAAAAAGCCGGCCAGGTTCGCGAGGATCGTGCCGGTCTCCTGCCCCGGAAAGCTCCAGACGTTTGTCGACACCCGCACCCGCACCCGCTGGCCCGACAGGACGAGTGCCCAGTTAAGGATGCAGTTGGTGGAGGCTGTGTGGAAACGCAGTTTCGACGGCACGCGGCGAAAGATTGATTCACGATCACTGCCGAATCGATTCAATTCCAAGGCAGCAAGCGTCCATCTGATTCCGATATTGCTCGTTTCGGTCGCGACGAGGCGTTTTTACACAGCCTCGGTGG
>CAZZZX010000311.1:0-4342 GCA_964658585.1 uncultured Novosphingobium sp. | reverse complement strand
AACCCGGCAGGGACACAAGAAGCAGGATGGGATCAGCTTCATCCTGCTTCCGATGGACGCGTCCGGGGTGTCCGTGCGGACGCTGCCCGACATCACCGGAGACGAGGAACTTTGCCAGACGATCATCGAGAATGTGCGCGTGCCGAAGGACAATCTCGTGGGCGAGGAAGGCAAAGGCTGGGAAATCGCCAACGCTCTCCTCGGCTTCGAGCGGATTGGGCTGGGGTCGCCCAAGCTATCCGAATATGCCTTGGCACTTCTTGCCAGGCTGATGAAGCACAACGCGGCCTGGAAAGACGGCGACCTACTCGATCGGTACGTTCAGCTTCGAATGGACCTCGAAGACCATGGGGCCCTGTATCAATCCTTCGTGAACCGCGTGAAGTCGGGCGAGCAACTCGGCGCGGACGTTTCCATCCTTAAGATCCATCAGACGGAGCTCTATCAGCGGATCACGGACATGCTGGTGTCGGTTGCCGCCGAAAACGCAGGCCTTCAGGGCTACCAACCGGGAACCGATATTCCGGTGGCCGAACAGTTCCTCTATTCTCGCCCCACCACGATTTACGGTGGCACGTCAGAGATTCAAAGGACGATCGTCGCAACGCGCGTCCTGGGCCTGCCGCGATAGGCAGCCTAGCCCCGATGCCTTCGAGAGGACAAAGTGACAGGTGAGCGTCAAACTCAAGGATTTATTGTCGCTGGGAGGAGGGCCGAAGCGTTTCGACTATACGAGCCGCGACACCATACTTTACGCTCTGTCCTGCGGACTCGGGGCGGACCCCTGCGATCCGCGCCAGCTGCGCTTCACGTACGAGGTTGATCTCCTTGCCCTTCCGATGTTCGCCTGCGTCCTGACCTCGGGCTTCGATACTTTGCGTGATAGCGGCGTTGATTTCGCGAAGGTGGTCCACGCCGAGCAGCGCATGGACATATTAAAACCATTGCCGGCCGAGGGCTATATCTTAGCGCAGTGGGCGGTCGACGAGGTTGTCGACAAGGGGCCAGGAAAAGGTGCCTTCATAAACCACCATATGGATATCTGCGATCCCGATGGAAAGTTGCTTGTCAAGATCAACCGGACAACGGCTGCGCGGGGAGACGGCGGCCTCGGCGGCTCCCCGACTAGCCGCTTTGTCCCGCGGAAGCGACCCGACCGCGAAGCGGATGAGGAGATTGTTGTCGCGACCTTGCCTCAGCAGGCTCTACTCTATCGACTCAACGGCGATCGCAACCCCATCCACGCGGACCCTGCAGCAGCGCGGCGCGTGGGTTTCGACCGACCGATCCTCCACGGCCTTTGCACGTACGGCGTGGTCGGCGCCGCCATCTTGCGCCATTGGTGCGATTTCGATCCGACCCGCCTGTGCGGCTTCGAAGCGCGCTTCGCTGCGCCTGTGTTTCCGGGCGACGTTCTGTCGATCAAGATGTGGCGAGACGATCCGCCGTCGACCATTGCGTTCGAAGTCGACGTCCCGTCGCGTGGAGTCACAGTGATGCGCAACGGCTGCGCTGCAATCGAATAGTCAGATCCTTTGCCCCGTAGAGCGCGCCTGTCGTCGCGTAGGCTGATCACCCGCTGGAGCGTGTTCAGAACACCTGGATCGGATAATCCATTCGAACACCGGTCTGGAGGCGATAGAACGAGACGCAAACCATCTCACTTACAAAGTTTTTTATATTGGTTTGGCGTCACCAATTCGATATTATCGTAAGGTCAAAAACAATAAGCAGTGATGCTGTTCGCTATTAGCGTGCTGAAATTCGTTCAAATGCATTCTATTTGGACTGCCAAATCTCGGCGTCCTGCCAAATCAAGATAGATATAAATACCTGGAGGGGGTGACATGATTGATCGATCGCGGCCGTTGGGGGCCGATCTTGTGTCGGATCGGGCTCTTCTGCTAGCGGCGACCGCTGTGGCCGCATTTTTTTTCGCAAGTTCGGTTTGCGAAGCCCAGGCGGTCGGCCAGGCGCCGGCAAGCCCTACGCCGGGCGGCCCGGCGCCGGTGACTAACGAAATCCAGGATATCGTGGTGACCGCGTCGAAGCGCGCGCAGTCCCTCAACAGCGTCGGAATGGCGATCACCGCGTTGACCGGTAGTCAGCTTGCGCGCCAAGGGGTGGTTTCGACAGCCGATCTCGTAAAGGTCGTGCCGGGCCTGACCTTTGCGCAGAGCCAGACGGGCACGCCGGTCTACACCATCCGCGGAATTGGCTATTATGATGCCTCCCTGTCCGCCGCGCCTGCCGTGAGCGTGTACCAAGACGAGATCGGATACGCCTTCCCGGTGATGACGGAAGCCGCGACGCTCGACCTTGAGCGTGTCGAAGTTCTCAAGGGGCCACAGGGCACTCTTTATGGACAAAACGCTACAGGCGGCGCCATCAACTATATCGCCGCGAAGCCACTTGATCATTACGCAGCTGGTCTCGATTGGACCTATGCGCGGTTCAACGCGGTCGATGTGGATGGTTATATCACCGGTCCGATCACGGATACGCTATCATTTCGACTTGCCGGGGCGGTCGATGAAGGCGGAGACTGGCAGAAGAGCTACACGACTGGACAGCGCCAAGGGGCGTCCGACGTGAAGAAAGGGCGCCTGCTCATCAGCTGGAAACCGACCGATAAGCTTAAGGTGCTGCTGAATGCCAACGGCTGGCGCGATAATTCCGACTCGATCGCGTCCGCGCTGTCAGCTTATACCCCTGAGGCCGAAGGACGTCCGGGTTCGGCATATCCGCAGGAGGCCGAGCAGGTCATCGGGCCGCACGAGGCGGGCACTGCAGACTGGACGACGTCCGTCCCGCGCAAGCTCGACGAGAGCTTTTATCAGGGATCTGCGCGGATCGACTACGATGTTTCGGATGCACTGGGAATCACCTCGCTGACCTCCTACGAACATTATACGCAGAATAACACACGTGATATCGATGGTAGTGCCCTCGACGTCTACCACTTGAAACAGACGGGCTATATTCACTCTTTCTCGCAGGAGCTAAGGCTTCACGGAAATCTTATGAATGACCGCCTGTTCTGGATTCTTGGCGGCGACTACAATCGGGACTCTATCCATGAACTTAATACCGAGTTTCTGACGTATTCGACGCTAGCCCGGGCCTTCGCCGCTTTCGGGATTGGACCTTTCCCGGGGGTGACTCAGCTAAGCAACAACAAGATCACGACGAAGGCGGTGTTCGGTAACGCCGAGTTCAAGGTAACGCCGACGGTCACCCTCCACGGCGGTGTCCGCTACACGAGCGTGAAAGACGAGTTTAATGGGTGTTCGCAAACGATCGACCCCAATCTGGCGCTCGGAAACACTCTGATCATCAATCTTTTGCGGTCGGAAGCCGGCTTGGCACCCATTTCGGATATACCGGTCGGAGCCTGCACCACAATCAATCAGAGCCTGGAGCCGGGTCTCATCTCGAACAAGCTTGACCAGCACAATGTGTCGTGGCGCGGAAGCGCTGACTGGAAGATCGTGCCTGGAATTCTGCTTTATGCATCCGTGAGTAAGGGTTACAAAGCCGGTGGCTTTCCGACACTCGGCGCGACATCCTATGTCCAGCTCCAGCCAGTCACGCAAGAATCGGTAATGGCCTATGAGGCCGGCCTTAAATATAGCAGCCGCCACATATCATTCGACGCCGCTTTCTTCGATTATGATTATTCGAACAAACAGTTTAGGGCGCGAACCATAGATCCGCTCGGGATTTTCGGCGCTGTCGAAGCTCTCGTTAACATTCCGAAGTCCAATGTGAAAGGTGGGGAGGCAACTCTCACGATAAAGCCGCTATCTGGTCTTACCTTGACCGCGTCTGGAACCTATATTCATTCGCGCGTGACGAGTCACTTCGTCAACTACGATGCGTTGGGCAATGTCGCGGACTTCTACGGTGAGAAATTTCCTTTCACGCCGAAATGGTCCGGCCAGTTCAACGGCTATTACGAGCACCCGCTGAGCGCCAGCATTTCCGCCTTCCTTGGCGGCAATGTCACCTATCAAAGCAAGACGACGAGCGCCTTCGGGGACAATGCGCTTGTCGACAATATCGCCTATGCCTTGCTCGATCTACAAGCGGGCATTGAGGCTCCGGACGGGAACTGGCGCGTCACCCTCTTCGGGAAGAATGTGACCAACAAATATTACTGGACCGACGCTTTCCGCGAAACCGACAACGTCTCCCGGCACGTCGGCATGCCGGCGACGTATGGGATCACGTTCAGCAAGAAGTTCTGATGCTCGGACCTGTGCATCGGCGCGGCTTTGTTGCATAATACCAAGGCTTGGAGATCGTGACTCCTGAGGGTTGCCAAGGGCGCCGGCTTTTG
>CAZZZX010000310.1:0-4360 GCA_964658585.1 uncultured Novosphingobium sp. | reverse complement strand
CGGTGCTCGGCGCGCGGCGCTACCCGGAACTGGCCTGGATGGCACTCGCCAATTTCATCTTCCACTCGGCCATCACGCACAAGGAATATCGTTTCGTGCTGCTGAGCGCAGTGCTGACGGTCATCCTCGCCGCGATCGGCAGCGTCGACTGGGCGATGCGCGACCCGGAGACCGCGCCGCGGCGGCTGCGGATCGTGGTCGCGGGCTGGCTCCTCGCCTCGCTCGTGCTGGCGACCGGAATGCCCCGCACGCTATGGACGAGCTCGGGGCCGGAACTCAGGCTCTACATGGCCCTGCGCGACGATCCGGCGCTCTGCGGCGTGGCGGTCTATCGCCACAACATCTTCGGCACCGGCTCCTATGCGGTGTTGCACCGGCCGGTGCCGATCGAGGTCTATACCGATCGCGAACCGGGCGGCCGCCGCCACGATCTTGCCGCGCACGCCGGCGAGGTGAACGTCATCCTCGCGGAGCCCGGCCGCGCGGCGGAGCTGCCGCCCGGCTTCGCGCCGTGGCAGTGCAGCGGCAGCGCAAACGCGCGCGTCTGCCTGTTCCGGCGCGCGGGAGGCTGCACCGGCAGCGGCGCCTCGCCGTTCGCGATCCAGCGGGTGCTCGCGCGCTTCGATCGCTGAGACTTGCCAGCGGCCCGACGAGCGGCCATCCCGTCTCCACATCATCCGGAGACGATGCCCGTGCGCTTCAGCCTGATCCTCGTGCCGCTGGCGCTCGCCGCGCTGCCCGCCATCGCCGCCACGCCCGCCCGGAAACCGGTCGCCGCGAAGAGGACGATCGCGGTCGCCCCCGCGGGTCCGCACATCACGGTCGATCCCGGCATCGCGCAGGCGGTGGCCGCGTCCGGCCGCAGCGACGCCGCGCGCGCCCGCGACAGTTATCGCCATCCCGCGCAGACGCTCAGTTTCTTCGGCCTCAAACCCGACATGACCGTGATCGAGGTGATCCCCGGGGGCGGCTGGTACACCGCGATCCTGGCCCCCTATCTGGCCGCGTCGGGCCAGCTGATCGAGGCGGTGCCGCCCAAGGACCTGGATACCTTCAACGCGCTCGTCCAGGGCGATGCCGCGCGCTACGGCAAGGTGCAGACCGTCACCTGGGCGATCGGGCAGCCGAGCCAGCTGGTGCCCCCGGGCACCGCCGACATGGTGCTGACCTTCCGCAACATCCACAATCTGCTGGGCTCTGCCGACCAGCCCGGCGACGGCAACGCGCCGCAGGCTTTCGCCGACTGGTTCGCCGCGCTGAAACCCGGCGGCATACTCGGCATCGAGGAGCACCGCCTGCCCGAGACGATGGACGTCGCGCGCGAGAAGACCACCGGCTACGTCAAGCGATCGACGGTGATCCGGCTGGCGCTGGCGGCGGGCTTCCAGCTTGCCGGGACGAGCGAGATCAACGCCAATCCCAAGGACGATCACGATCATCCCAAGGGCGTATGGACGCTGCCGCCGAGCTATGAGCTCGGCGATGTCGACAAGGCGAAATACGCCGCGATCGGCGAGAGTGACCGGATGACGCTCAAGTTCGTCAAGCCCGCCGCGGATGTGGCGGCACCCGCGTCGGACACCCCCGCATCCGAGAAACCGACACCGCAATAAGCCCCGCACCCGTCATCCCGCGGGACGACGGATGCGGTGTCGCGCTCAAATGCCCGCCGCGCCGACATCGTCGAGCGAGAGCAGGGTCGCGTTGCCGCCCGCCGATGTGGTGTCGGTCGAAACCGTCCGCTCGACGCAGAAGCGCGGCAGGTAATGCGGGCCGCCCGCCTTGGGGCCGGTGCCCGACAGGCCCTCGCCGCCGAACGGCTGGCTGCCGACCACCGCACCGATCATCGACCGGTTGACGTAGAAATTGCCGACCCGCGCCAGCGCCTCGACCTCGTCGGCGGCACGCGCGATGCGGCTGTGCAGCCCCATCGTCAACCCGAAGCCGCTGGCGTTGACCCGCGCCACCGTCTCGGCGAGCCCGCCCGCGGGCCAGGTGACGACATGGAGCAGCGGGCCGAACCATTCCGCGTCGAGATCCTCGATCCGTGCCAGCCGGATCACGGTGGGCGGCACGAACAGGCCGTCTTCGGGCACCGCGATCGTCTTGACCCAGCGATCGCGCACGCGCTCGCGATAGCCCATCAGCCTGTCGTACGCGGCGCGATCGATCACCGGGCCGAGATCGGTCGCGGGATCGGCGGGATCGCCGACGCGCAGCGTGTCCATCGCGCCGGCGAGCATCTCGAGCGTGCGCGCCGCGACATCCTCCTGCACCAGCAGCAGACGCAGCGCCGAGCAACGCTGGCCGGCCGAGCGGAACGCGGAGGTGACGATATCGGCGACGACCTGTTCGGGGAGCGCGGTCGAATCGACGATCATCGCGTTCAGGCCGCCGGTCTCGGCGATCAGCGGGACGAGCGGACGCTCGTCGCTCTCCAGCAGCGTGCGCGCGATGCGTCGCGCGGTGCCGGTCGAGCCGGTAAAGGCGACGCCCGCGATGCGGGTATCGGCGACCAGCGCCCGGCCCTGTTCGGGGCCGCCGACGAGCAGCACCAGCGCATCCTCGGGCACGCCCGCGGCGTGTGCCAGCGCGACCGCCCAGCCGGCGATGGCGGGGGTCTGCGGCGCGGGCTTGGCGACCACGGTGTTGCCGGTGGCGAGCGCGGCGGCGACCTGCCCCAGGAAGATCGCCAGCGGGAAGTTCCACGGCGCGATGCACGCCCACACCCCGCGCCCGGCGAGGCGCAGCACGTTGCGCTCGCCGGTCGGCCCGGGAAGCTCGTGCGGGATCATCAGGCCGCGTGCCTGATTGGCGTAGTAGCGGCAGAAGTCCGCGGCCTCGCGCACCTCGCCGAGCGCGTCGGCGATCGTCTTGCGACCTTCCTCGACGCAGATGCGCATCAGGTCGAGGCGCTGCGCCTCGAGCAGATCGCCGAGTTTCTCGAGGATCCGCGCGCGCGTCTCGACCGGAGTGGCGGACCAGCCCGCGAAGCCGACAGCGGCCTTGGCGACGGTATCGGGGACGGACAGCCGGACGGGCTCCCGCTCCCCGCTGCGGAGGGTGAGGCCGGGGTGGGCGGAAGTCGCGGAACGGCGGTGCTCGGGACTGCCCCCCTCCCCAACCGCCCCCTGCTGGCGGGGAGAGGGCCTGATGGCGGTCACCACCCCCGCCAGCGTCTCGCGGTCCTGCAGGTCGATGCCCATCGAGTTGCGCCGGTCCGCGCCGAACAGGTCGACGGGCAAGGGGATCGATGGATGGCGCGTGCCGCCGACCGCGCGGATCCTGTCCGCCGGGTCGGCCAGCAGTTCGGCGTCGGACAGCGTCTCGTCGGCAAGTTGATGGACGAAGCTCGAATTGGCGCCGTTCTCGAGCAGTCGGCGCACCAGATAGGCAAGCAGGTCGCGATGCCCGCCGACCGGCGCATAGACCCGGCAACGATAGCCCTCGTCGCGGACCAGCCGCTCGTACAGCCCCTCGCCCATGCCGTGCAGCCGCTGGAACTCGAAGTCGCGGGATGCGCCCGCCCATTCGAGTATCGTCGCGACGGTCAGCGCGTTGTGGCTGGCGAAGGCCGGAAAGATGTTGCGCGCCGCGAGCATGTCGCGCGCGCAGGCAAGATAGGAGACGTCGGTCGCGGCCTTGCGCGTGAACAGCGGATAGTCGGGCAGCCCCGCCTCCTGCGTCCGCTTGATCTCGCTGTCCCAGTACGCGCCCTTGACCAGCCGCACCGCGATCCGCCGCCCGGTCTCGCGGCCGAGATCGTCCGCCCAGGCGACCGCGGCGCGTGCGCGCTTGGCATAGCCCTGCACCGCCATGCCATAGCCGTCCCAGCCCTTCAGCGCGGGCAGGCGCGCGACCGTGCCGATGATGTGGAAGCTCATCTCGAGCCGCTCGGATTCCTCGGCATCGACGGTGAGGCCGATATTCGCGTTCGCCGCGACGCGCGCCAGCTCTTCCAACCGCCCGGTCAGCGCGGGGACGCATTCGCCCCAGCGCGCGACTTCGTAGCGCGGATGCAGCGCCGACAATTTGACCGAGATCGAATGACCCTTGTTGTGCGCGCGGCCGACAGACGTGATCGCGTCCAGATAGCTCGCCTGGTAGCGATCGGCATCCTCGTGCGTTCGCGCCGCCTCGCCCAGCATGTCGAAACTGGCGGTAAAGCCCCTGTTCTCGCGCTTGTCCATCCGGCCGATCGCCTCGTCGATGGTGCGGCCCATGACGAACACCTCGCCCATCATCCGCATCGCCGCACCCACCGCCTGGCGCACGAAGGGCTCGCCCGCGCGCGACACCAGACGGCGCAACGCGCCCCCGCGACCCTCGTCCGAGACCAGCGCGCGGCCGATCACCAGCC
>CAZZZX010000309.1:0-4372 GCA_964658585.1 uncultured Novosphingobium sp. | reverse complement strand
GACGTGCGGCGGGCGGAATGCTCGCGGTCAGCGCGGCGCTCAGGCAGGACATGATCGCGCTCGGGCTGCCCGGCGAGCGCATCCGCGTCCATTATACCGGTGTCGATCTCGATCGTTTCCGGCCGATCGGGGATCGCGGCGCGGCGAAGCGCGCGCTGGGGATCGCGGGGCCGATGCTGCTCTCGGTCGGCGCGCTGATCGCACGCAAGGGCCACGATCTCGCGATCGCGGCGCTCGCGCGACTGCCCGGGGCGACGCTGGTGATCGTCGGCGAAGGCCCCGAGCGCGCGCGGCTCGAGGCGCTGGCGGCGGCGCGGGGCGTCGGCGCGCGGGTGCGGCTGCTCGGCCGACGGCCGCACGAGGCGCTGCCCGCGCTCGCCGCCGCCGCGGATGTCGCGGTGCTGGTCTCGGCGTCCGAAGGGCTCGCCAACGCCTGGGTCGAGGCGCTTGCCTGCGGGACGCCGCTGGTGATCTCGGACGCGGGCGGCGCCGCCGAGCTGCTCGACCGGCCCGAGGCGGGACGGATCGTGGCGCGCGAGCCGGGGGCGATCGCGGATGCGGTGGCGGCGCTGCTCGCGGCGCCGCCCGGGCGCGACGCGGTCCGCGCGACGGTGGAGCGCTTCACCTGGGAGACCAACGCCGCGACGCTCAGGGAGCATCTCGCCGGCATCGTCGCAGCTCAGCCGCGATAGTCCATCAGCGCCGCGGCCGCCTCGCGCCCCTCCGAGCGGACGATCACCCAGGCGCGCGCCGCCGCACGGCTGTCCATCAGTTCGAGGCCGATGCCCTGCGCGTCGAGCGCCTGCGTCAGCGCCGCGGGCGGCCGCCGCAGCGTCGCACCGGTGCCGAGCAGCACGAATTCGGGGCGCACCGCGAGCAACGGCGCGAGATCGTCGAGCGTCAGCGCGTCGAGCGCGGGCGGATCCCAGGCGATGGCCGTCGTCGCGGTCAGCAGCACCGCGGGATAGACCGAGCCGTCGATCCGGAAGCCACCTCCCGCCGCCAGCCCGCGCAGCACCGGGCCGCCGACCGCCTCCTCGGGGACGAAGGTCGGCACCTACTTGCGCGGGGCGACGCGCTCGGCATTGGCGCGCGCCGCCCGGCGCGCCGCGCGCGCGCCGCCGGCGGCGGCGACCTGCCTGTCGCGCGCCTTGTCGAGCCCGAGCGAGATCAGCAGCGAGGACGACACGTAGATCGACGAATAGGTGCCGACCACCACGCCGAGGATCATCGCCGCGGTGAAGCCGCGCAGGACATGGCCGCCGAACAGCAGCAGCGAGAGCAGCGCGAGGATGATCGTCAGCGAGGTCATCACGGTGCGCGGCAGCGTCTCGTTGACCGACAGGTCGATCAGTTCGCCCAGCGGCATCTGGCGGTATTTGCGCAGATTCTCGCGGATGCGGTCGTCGATCACGATCTTGTCGTTGATCGAATAGCCGATGATCGTCAGCACCGCCGCGACGATGTTGAGATCGAATTCGAGCCCGGTCAGCGCGAAGAAGCCCAGCGTCATCAGCACGTCGTGGAAGATCGACACGAATGTCGCGACGCCGAACTGCCACTCGAAGCGGAAGATGCCCCACAGCGCGATCATCGTGATCGCGATCACCACCGCGGCGATGCCGCGCCAGATCAGCTCGCCCGAGACCTTGCCCGAGACGGTCTCGACGCGGTTGTAGCGGATGCCCGGATATCTCGCGCTGAGCGCCGCCTCGACCTTGGCGACCAGCGTGTTGTTGGCGCCCTCGTCGGTCGATTTGGGCAGCGGCAGCCGGATCGACAGCGTGTCGGGATCGCCGAACGCCTGGATCCCCGCCTCGCCAACACCGAGCCCGTCGATCTGCGTACGCACCGCGTCGACCGGCGCGGGGCCTGCGAACTTGGCCTCGATCATCAGACCGCCGACGAAATCGACGCCGAGATTGAGCCCGCGCACCGCGACCAGCCCGACCGCGGCGATCGACAGCAGCAGGGTCAGCCCGAACGCCCAGCGCCTGAGCTTGACGAAGCCGATGTTCGTATTGTCGGGGACGAGCTTCAGCAGGCGCATGATAAGGCTCCGTCGTCACCCCGGACTTGTTCCGGGGTCCACCCCGGCACGTGCGCAGCGCCGGGCTCGTCGGTGGATGCCGGAACAGGTCCGGCATGACGGCGAGAGGGAAAGGCGGTGCGCATCAGATATGGATCGTCTGGGGGCGCCTGGCGCGCAGCCACAGCGCGACCAGCATCCGCGTGAAGACGACCGCGGTGAACACCGAGGTGACGATGCCGAGCAGCAGCACCACCGCGAAGCCCTTCACCGGCCCGGAACCCAGGATCAGCATGATGACCCCCGAGATCGCATGGGTGACGTTGGCCTCGAAGATCGTTCGGCTCGCTTCCTTGTAGCCCAGTTCGACCGACTGGATGATACCGCGCCCGCGGCGTCGCTCCTCGCGGATGCGCTCGTTGATGAGCACGTTGGCATCGACCGCGGTGCCGATCGTCAGCACGAAGCCGGCGATGCCGGGCAGCGTCAGCGTCGCGTTCAGGAGCGCCATCGCGCCGAGAATGACGAACACGTTGATGATGACCGCCAGGTTCGCATAGACGCCGAACCGGCCATAGGTGACGAGCATGAACACGACGATCGCGACGACCGCGATCACGCTCGCGATCACGCCGGCATGGATCGAGTCCGCGCCCAGCCCCGGGCCGACGGTGCGCTCCTCGACGGTCTTGAGCGCGATCGGCAGCGCGCCCGACTGCAGCGAGATCGCGAGGCTCTGCGCGCTCTCGACGGTGAAGCTGCCCGAGATCGACGCCGATCCGCCGAGGATCGCGGTCTCGATCACCGGCGAGGACAGCACGACATTGTCGAGGATGATCGCGAACGGCTTGCCGACATTGGCCTGCGTCACCTCGGCGAAGGCGTGCGCACCCTTGCCGTTGAAGCTGATCGCGACCTCGGGCTGGTTGGTCTGCGGCTGGTAATCCTGCTTGGCGGTGGCGAGATCGGTACCGGTGATGATCGCGCGGCGATTGACCGCGATCGGCTGGCCTTGTGCGGTGCGCAGGATCTGATCGCCGATCGGCGCCTGTCCCGCGGCGACCTTGGCCGGGTCCGCAGTGGTGTCGACCAGCTTGAACTCGAGCTTGGCGGTCTTGCCGATCAGCGCCTTCAGCGCCGCCGGGTTCTGCTCGCCCGGCACCTCGACGAGGATGCGGTCCGCGCCCTGGCGGACGATCGTCGGCTCCTTGGTGCCGAGCGCGTCGATGCGCTTGCGCACGATGTCGGTCGCGCCCTCCATCGCCTGATTGACGAACTGGTCGATCCCGCCCTGGGTCGGCGTCATCACCACGCGCGTCGAATCGACGACCTTGACGTCCCAGTCGCGCGTGCCGGTCGAGCCGACCGGCGCGGTCAGCGTGCGGATCTTCTCGACCGCGGCGTCGACCTGCGTCGAATCGCGCACGAAGAAGGTCAGCGCGCCGTTCGCGGTCGAGATGTCGCCGATGCCGATCGGCGGCGCGTTGCCGCTCATCGCGTCGCGGACGGTATCCTCCATCGCCGCGATGCGGGTGCGTGCGACGTCGGCGGTGTCGGCCTCGAGCAGGATGTGGCTGCCGCCGACGAGATCGAGCCCGAGGTTGATCCGCGGCATCCGGCCGAGGCCGAGGCTGTCGGCGGTGGCCTCGGGCATCAGGCTCGGCACCGCGAGCAGGATGCCCACCAGCAGCACGCCGATGATCGAGAGGATCTTCCAGCGCGGGAAGTCGAGCATGGTGGTCGTCGCCTCGCCGGTCAGTCGTTGGCGGGCTTGCCGCCGGGCAGGCGGACCTCGGTGAGCGTCGCCTTGACCGCGCGCACCCGCAGCGACGCACCGAGATCGAGCTCGACCTCGTCGCCGTCGACCTTGACGACCTTGCCGATCAGGCCGCCGCCGGTGACGACGGTATCGCCGCGCTTGAGCGCATCGAGCATCGCGCGGTGCTGCTTGGCGCGGGTCTGCTGCGGGCGGATCAGCAGGAAGTAGAAGATCACCACCATCAGCACGATGGGGGTGAACTGGATCAGGCTTGCGAACCCGCTCGAAGGCGCGGCGCCGCCGGCGGTCTGGGCGAAGGCGGGGGACGAGAACATGGGCGTGACAGGCCTGGCTGGGCGCGCCGCTGGCGGCACCGGGGTGAAGGGCGCGCGCCTATAACGGCAGCGGCTCGCCACGCAAGGCGGCCGGCGCTTGCCAAGTGCCGCCCATGCCCCTAGAGGCCGCCGCCTAGGTCGGGGCGTAGCGCAGCCTGGTAGCGCATCAGACTGGGGGTCTGGGGGTCGCAGGTTCGAATCCTGTCGCCCCGACCAGCTTCGACACCGCAGGATCGAGCCAATCGGTGT
>CAZZZX010000308.1:0-4383 GCA_964658585.1 uncultured Novosphingobium sp. | reverse complement strand
GCGGCGATGGCGGCGCCCGTGCATTTCGGCAAGATCGATCTGAGCGGCCACGTCCCGCCCGATTTCGCCGCGCATGCCGAGGATCGCCCGGCCTTCCTCCAGACCACGGACTTCCAGGACAATCTGCGCGCCTCGCCGCTGTTCGACCGCGAGGTGGTGGCGTTCGCCGAAAAGATCATCGCCGATCACAGGCTCGGCCACGGCCCGGCGACCGACGTGCTCGCGGTCAGCCTGTCGGCGAACGACTATGTCGGACATCGCTACGGCAATGGCGGCCCCGAAATGTGCGTCCAGCAGGCCGCGCTCGACGCGACGCTGGGCGGCTTCGTCGACGACCTCGAGAGGCTCGGCGTGCCGGTGATGGTGGTGCTCACCGCGGACCACGGCGCCACCGACGCCGCCGAGCGGGAGCATATGCACGATCCCAAGGCGTCGCGGCTCGACGGCGGCGCATTCGTGAGCCGGCTCAACAAGCATCTCGAGGAGACGCTGGGGCTGAGCTACGAGCCGGTGGTGGGCGACGATCCGCAGCAGCTCTACGTCAATGTCGGACCCGACGCGGCGCTGCGCGCCAAGGTGCAGGACGCCGCGATCGCCTGGCTCAGGCAGCAGCCCGAGGTCCATGACGTGTTCGCGCGCGACGAGATCGCCGCCGCCACCGTCGCGCCCGGCACCACGCCCGACCGGCTGAGCTTCGCGCAGCGCTTCCACGAGAGCTACGACCCGGCGCGATCGGGCGACATCGCGGTCGCCTACCAGGAGCGTACCAGCTTCGGCGTGCCGCGCGGGCCGGGCGACGTGGTCGCGGGGCACGGCTCGCCCTGGGACTATGATCGGCAGGTGCCGATCCTGTTCTGGTGGCCGGGCGTCTCCGCCGAGACCCGCGACACGCCGATCGAGACGGTCGACATCGCGCCGACGCTGGCCGCGCTGGCGCGGGTGACGACGCCGGTGGTGGACGGGCGCTGCATCGATCTCGGCGCGGGGACGTGCGGGAAATAGCCGGCCGCGCCTCGTCCCGGTGCAGGCGGGCGTCGCGGCGGCGAGGTCAGTCGGAGAGCCGCGACACCGCGACATGCGCGGGCCGGGCCGGCGCCGCGCGCGCGGTCCACAGCTTGCCCTCGCGCACCCAGCCGAGATCGGCGAAGACCGTGCGGCACGGGCCGTTGCGTTCGGTATGCGCGAGCCTCCCGCTCAGCGGCCGCCCCTTCGCCGCGCGGCCGGTCTCGGCGATCAGCGCGTGCTCGACGCCAAGGCCGAAGACACGGCAGCTCATCACCATCTGGTCGATCCGGTCGCCGCGGACCAGCGCCAGTGCGACCAGGCCGTATTGCGTGAAGCGGTCACGCGCGGTCGCGAACACCCATTTGCCCTTCTTGGCGAAATAGCGGTCCGCCTCGGTCTGCGTCCAGCGCCGGCCGGTGGTGTTGAACTGGTTGGTCTTGTTGACGAGTTCGAGCGCGCGCGCGAAGCGCGGATGATCGGACGCGCGGATCGTCCCGATCTCGACCGCCACGCCGAGATCGGCGAGGAAATCGCCCGCCGGCTGCGCCGCCCGCGCCGCCTCGCGACGGACCTGCGCGGCGATCATGTCGTTGCGCGCAAGCGATTCGGCGGTGGCGACCGGCGTTTGCAATTCCGGGCTCCACAACAGAATTCGCCGCCAGTCGAGATGCGGGCCGCCCAGCACGCGCAGCCCCGGTATCGCCTCCAGCGCCCGTGCACGCTCGACCGGATTGTCGTCGAGGAACAGGACCGCTTCGGCCAACACGTTCGCCTCGGCGATCGCCTCGCGTAGCGCCTCGGGCTTGGGGCCCCAGCCGATCTTGCGGATCGGGAAGGACGATAGCGGCAGCCGGTCGCCGAATAGACGCGGGAAGGCACTCTCGACAAAATCAGGATCGTTCTTGCTGACGATGGCGAGGATCACACCGCGCTTACGCAGGATCGACAGGGCCTCGGCGACGCCCATCGGCCAGCCCTCGGCGTCGCCGAAATCGACGGTGCCGCGCTCGGCCAGCACGCCGCGCCACAGCGTATCGTCGAGATCGACGCAGACCATCTTGATCCGGTCGGTGCCGCGGATCGTGCGCAGCATCGCCACCGCTTCGCCCCACAACATCCGAACGAAGCCGCGCGTATCGTGCCCGTAGCGTTCAGAGAGCCGCGCTGAAGGCTCGAGCCGGTCCTTGTCGAGCGGTTCGTCGCCATCGGTCGCGAGCCCACCATGCGCAGTCAGCCAGAACGCATCGTCCTGCACGAAGCGCCGGCCAAACACGCCGGCGACGCGATCCGCATCGAGCACCGTCACCCCGGGACACCGCGCCACCACCTCGTCCAGAACGCGATTGAATTCGCCGACGAGATGGATGGGGTTGCGCAAATCGCGGCGCGGGAACAGCCTGCCGAGAGTATTCTGCTGCGGCAGGAGATAATTGACGAACAGCGTCGGCACGCCCGGCGCACCCGCGACCGCCAGATCGACGAAATGGGTCAGCGTAACGCGGGCCGCGTCGACGATACGCGCATACGGTGCCTCCTCCGCGATGCCGAGCGGCATCGTTGCCCATTCGCTCGCCAGCGTCCGTAACGGCACCTGAACGATCCTCAGGTCGCAATCCGCGGGCGCTCCGATCGGATCGTGACCGAACATGATCGGATCCAGTCGCTCCGGGGGATGGAGATCGGACAGCGCCCACCGCCAGCTGTCGAAAAAGCAACCGCCGATAAGCTGGACGCGGCCCAGAGCTTCCGGAACGACCTCTAGCTGGCGTGGCGCGAGATATGCGTCCGAACCGACTTCGACCATGGACGCTGCACACTCCCCGCCTCGCGGCCGCATCCTCTCGCCCAATCCGCCTTACCCGGCAAGATGCCGCAATGGTCGCGCTAGAAATAGGGCGCGTCGATCAGCCGTTGCGAGATCCACCAGGTGTTGCCCGCGGGATCGACGACGCCGCCCTGGCGATCGTCATATGGCCGGTCGCCGACCTCGTTGATCGACGTCGCGCCCGCCGCCACCGCCCGCGCCATCGCCGCATCGGCATCCGCGACATAGAGATAGAGCGCGGCGCGGCTCGCGCGCGCCGGATCGGGCGCCTGACTGACCATGATCGTGCAGCGCCCGGCGAAGCTCAGCTGGGCGTTGGCGATGCGGCCGTCGATCACGGTGCGGCCGATCTCCACGGCGCCGAACGCCGCCTTGAGGAAATCGACATAGCCGACGGCGTCGGACACATCGAGATAGGGTGTGACGACTGCGAAACCGGGTGGGACATGCATCGCCATTCTCCCCTCGCCGGCGACATCCGTTCCATACGGCCCGGGCGGATCGGGCCGCACCCGGAGCACCACGCGTCCGATCGATAGCATCGTCCTCGCGAGGGGCGAAGCGACGAAAAAAGGGCGGCCCCGGCGGGACCGCCCTTCGATCTCGTGACCGGCGCCGCCGAAGCGCGCGCCGACGCTCAGAAGCTGTTGGCGTACTGCTCGTTGCCGACGAAGCCGAACTTCTCGGCCTGCGCCTTCTTCACCGTCGCGAGGATGTTGTCGATCACCTCGTAGCGGGTGTTGGCATCGGGCTGCAGATGCAGCTCGGGCTCGGGATTCATGTTCTTGGTGAGGTCGATATACTGGCGCAGCGTGACGATGTCACACGGCGTGCCGTTCCAGAAGATCTGACCAGCGGCATTGGTGGTGATCGAGTTCTTGACCGGATTGATCGGCGGCGGCGTGTTGGCGTCCGAATTGACCGGGAGATCGAGCTTCACGGTATGCGTCTGCGCCGGAAGCGTGATGATGAACATGATGAGCAGCACCAGCATGACGTCGATCAGCGGCGTCGTGTTGATGTCCATCATCGGCTCGCCTTCGGCGGTACCTGCGGCCATTGCCATTCTAGTCTACTCCTTGGGGGCGCGCATCGCGGCGGGGGACGCGGGCGTCACTCTTCGCCGTTGGGCTTGGGCTGCGAGATGAAGCCGACCTTGGCGAAGCCCGCGCGCTGGAGCGCGGTGACGACACCGCCGACGCATTTGAAGGGGGTGTTCACGTCGCCGCGGATATGCGCCTCGGGCAGTTCCAGTCCGGGGGCGTTGACGCCGCCCTGCTTGGCGATCTCGGTCTTGAGCTTGTCGACCGACTTGTCGACGAGCTCCTGCGCGTCGACCTTGGTCTGGTTCCAATAGACCTCGCAGGTGCCGCCCGGCCCGCCCTTGACGGACAGGTTGGCGTTCTCCGGCTTGGTCTCGGTCACCTCGTTGCGGACCGTCGGCAGCTTGAGCGGCACGGTCTGGATCGCGACCGGCACGGTGATGAGGAAGATGATCAGGAGCACCAGCATGACGTCGACGAGCGGCGTCGTGTTGATGTCCGACATGGGGG
>CAZZZX010000307.1:0-4390 GCA_964658585.1 uncultured Novosphingobium sp. | reverse complement strand
CGACGTGCGGGCTCCAATTGTGGCTGCCCTCGTGGAGGTCGGCGCCGACCACGCCCTCGGCACCCGCCTGTGCCGCCTCGGTCTGCATCCGCTCCATCGCGATCTCGCGCGCCTCGTAGAGCGCGATCGAGAAATTGGTGAGCTCGACATTCTGGCCGACGCTGCCCAGCGTCGCCAGCGGCCCGCGCCGGGCGACATGATAGACGCAGCTCCCCATCACCATCTCGAGCGGGCGATAGCCGGCGTGGAGCAGCGTCCAGAAATCCTGGCCGGTCAGCGCCGAGGTGAAGGGCTCGCCGCGCGGCCCCTTGAAACCCGGATGGCCCTTGGCGTGGACGATGCCGGTGCCGATCGCCATGAACTCGAGCACCTTGGCGTCCCATTCGAGCCGCTTGACCGTGAGGCGCACGCCGACGATGCCGTCCGCGCCCATCTGCTTGGCCTCGAGCCGCATCCGCTCCATCGCCAGCGCGCGCGCCTCGTACATCGCGGTCGACAGCACATCGAGTTCCTGGTTCGCGCCCCACGAGGCGAACTGGAAACCGAGATGATAGATGCACGAGCCGACGCACAGCCCGATCGGCTCGAACCCCGCCTTGCGCACCAGCAGGAACTCGTTGACCGAGAAGTCCGAGGTGAAGATGCCGTCGGGATGGCCCTCGCGCCTGAGCCCGGCGAGGCGCGCGAGCGCGTGTTCGGGGATCGCCTGGCCGTCGTCGCTCATCAGATCGCACCTTCCTGGTCTTCGAGATCGGTGTCGTAGCTGCCGTGTCGGGTGGCGACGGGGTCGCGCAGCGGCGAGGCGGCGTCGCGCATGTCGATCACGGTGCGGATGCCGTGCGGCACCGGCGCGCAGCGGGGTGAGTCGATCACCGTGCCGACGACGATGTGGCGGCCGAGATAGGCGGGTGGCCTCTTGTCCTGCTCGCGCTTGATGAGCTGGCCGAAATGGGTGTGCGCCAGCACGCCGTTGCCCTGCGCGGCCGCATTGGCGCGCAGCGCGGCATGGGCTTCGCGGCGGATGCGCTCCCAGAAATCGGTGAGTTGCATCAGCGGCTGGTTGCCCGCGAAGGTGCCGGTCTGCCACTGGGTGAGCTGCGCGCCGCCCCAGCTCGGATCGAAGCCGCCATAGCCGCTGTTGCCCAGCCAGTCGTAGCGCGCGCCGACCGCGAGCCCGACGGGCACGATCCCCATCTCGAGCAGGCGCACGAACTCGAGCGCGGGGACGGTGGCGATCACGGGCACCGGATTGGGCGCCAGCCCCTCGATGCGGACCGCGGTGCCGATCAGCGTGAAGTCCATGCTCGGCCCGAAGCTGTGCGCGAGCGTGCGCATCCGGACGTCGACCACCGCATTGGCGCCGCACGCCGCCGCTTCGCGCCGGATGCGGTCGAGCGCTTCGTGCCAGCCGGTCTCGTGGCCCTCGGTCCAGCTCCAGCCATAATGGTACCAGCAGGTGCCGGTGACGGTGGCGAGCGGGCGGACGCCGTGGCTGCGCGCGGCGAGCAGCTCGGCCGCGGTCATCGTCGCGATCCACGGCGTCCTGCGCGCGGCGGTTGCGGCGAGCCGGTCCGCGACGAAGGGCGGCAGCGTGCGGCGCGAGAGCGCCTGCTCCCAGGCGGCATTGCGCGCGCGATGGCGCTCGGCGTCCGCCTCGTCGCCGCTCTTCCCGAACAGGCCCATCCGCCGCTCCTCGTCCGCACGCCCCGCTTAGCGGCTGCGCGCGGCCGTGTCAGCCTCGCTTGCGGTCACGCAGGCGCCGCAGCCTGTGGCCGTTCAGAGGACGCGACGGATCATGCCAGGCCGTCGGTGAACTCGCCGTCGATCAGGACGAAGGCGATCCGGCAGTTCCTGTCCGAACGGTTCGACCAGGCGTGGTTGGTGCCGCGCTGGATCACGACGTCGCCGGCGCGACAGACCGTCTCCCCCTCGTCCATGATGAGGACGAGTTCGCCCTCGATCACGATGCCGTAATCGACGCTCCGCGTGCGGTGCATGAAGGGGTGGGGGGCGCCCTTGGCGGCGGTGGACGCGTTCGCCATGCCGATCGCGGCGAAATGCTCGCGCGATTCCGCCTCGGTGATCTCCTTGAAATCCTCGGTCTCGGGTGGGATGTCGAGCACGCGGATGCGCGTGCCGCCCGGCGGCGGCGGCAGGATCAGGCCGGTTTCGGGGAATTCCTCCCCCGCCCGGTCGATCTTCGCGGGTGTCTCGCGCGTATTCCACATCTCGTAGAAGACGGGGCCCTTGGGGCCGATCTTCTCGATCCGCGTCGGCGGCGCGTCGGACTGGATGATCGCCTTGCCCTCGGCATTGTGGCCGGTCACGATACGACGGATGTTCGGCATGGTCTGACCCCGCAGATTGAGGAAGGAAGGCAAAAATCCCAATAACGCTATGCGCGATCCGCCGCCGCAGAGGCCGACACCACGCGCTGGTCGATCGCGCCGAACAGCGGCGTACCGTCGACCGCGCGGGCTTCCATCCGGACGCGATCGCCGAAGCGCATGAAGTTCGTTCGCGGTGCGCCCTCGTCGAGCAGTTCGATCCCGCGGCGTTCGGCGATGCAGGACGAGCCGACCTCGCGGAAATTCGCGTTCGACACCGTGCCCGTGCCGATCACCGTGCCCGCGCATAGCGCGCGCGTCCGCGCCGCGTGCGCGATCAGCTCGGGCAGCGAGAACGCCATCGCATAGCCCGACGCGGCGCCGAACCGCGTCCCGTTCCAGTCGACCGCCAGCGGCAGGTCGACGCGTCCGTCGCGCCACGCCGCGCCGAGTTCGTCGGGCGTCACCGCGACCGGCGCCATGCTGCTCGCAGGCTTGGCCTGCACCCAGCCGAACCCGGTCTTCATCTCGATCGGCGCGATCGTGCGCAGCGACCAGTCGTTGATCTGCACGACGAGACGGATATGCGCCTCCGCCTCGGCGGCGGTCACGCCCAGCGGCACGGCATCGACGATCACGCCGAACTCGCCCTCGAAATCGATGCCGTCGTCTTCGCTGGGGAAGCGCGCATCCTCGGTCGCGGCGAGGAACGTGTCGGACATGCCCTGATACATCAGCGGCCGGTCCTTGGGATTGGGGGGGAGATTGAACACCGCCTGCATCAGGTCGCCGTGGCTCTCGAACGCGGAACCGTCGAGCCATTGCCAGGCGCGCGGCAGCGGTGCCAGCGCGCGCACCGGATCGAACGCGGCGGCGCCGTCGGCCGATCCGGCGTCGAGTGCCTCGAACCGGGCCTGCAGCGCGGGCGCGACCTGCGTCCAGCGGTCGAGCGCGTCCTGCAGCGTGGCGGCGATATCGCCCGCGGGTACCGCGCGGGACAGATCGCGCGAGACGATGACGAGCGCGCCGTCGCGCGTGCCGTCTGCGATCGTGGCGAGTTTCATGCGCGTATCCTAATTGCCGTCGGAGATGGTGGTGCCGCCGTCGGCGACGAGATTGTGGCCGGTCACGAACCCGCTCGCATCGCTGGCGAGAAACAGGATCGTCGCGGCGATCTCCTCGGGCTCGCCCGCGCGACGCAGCGGCGTCAGGCCGAGCCGGCGCGGCAGATAGTCGGGATTGTCGAGGATCGGCCTGGCGAAGGGCGTGCGGATCAGGCCCGGCGACAGCGTGTTGACGCGCACCCCCTGCGGACCCCATTCGACCGCGAGATTGCGGCCGAGCTGGGCCAGTGCCGCCTTCGATACGCCGTACAGGCCGATCGCCTTGTTGCCGCGCAATCCCGCGATGCTGGCGACGAGCACGATGCTGCCCGTCCCGTTCCCCGCCATATGCGGAGCGATCACGGCGGTCAGCGTCATCGCGCTGCGCAGGTTGACGGCGAGAAGCCGGTCGATCGCAGCCTCCCCGGCCTCGCCGATCGGGCCGACATGCCCCTCCATCCCGCCGTTGCAGACGAGGATGTCGATCCCGCCGAAACAGTCCAGCGCCGCCTTCGCCATCGCGTGGACCGCCTGCTGATCGGCGAGATCGGCGGGCAGGGACCGCGCGTCCGCGCCATCCGCGCGCAGCGATGCGGCCAGCGCCTCGCATCGATCGGTCTCGTCGCTGGACAGGACCAGCCGCGCCCCGGCGCGGGCCATCAGCCGCGCGGTGACGGCACCGATGCCGCCGGTCGCGCCGGTGAGCAGGACGACGCGATCCTGGAGCGTGAACGGATCCCTCATGCGGCGCCTTCCATGGCGCGCGCGACGAGCGCGTCGATATCGCCATCGTGGACGAAGCCGAGTGCGTCGGCGAGCGGCGTCGCAAGCGGTGGCTGGCTGCCGAACTGCGCCTCGATCGCGGCGTCGGGCGCATAATCGATGCGCGCGGCGCTGTCGGGGAAACGCTGCGCGAGCGCCGCGACGAGATCGCGGAAGCGGACGCGCTGCGCCGGCAGC
>CAZZZX010000306.1:0-4397 GCA_964658585.1 uncultured Novosphingobium sp. | reverse complement strand
ATCACGCTGGCGATCGTCGAGGGACCGAATGCCAGCGATCCGTCGGCGCGGCGCGTCACGTCGTTGGCGGGCAGGTAGGTCGCCGCGCAGCACTGCTCGTTCTGGTGGCTGTAGTCCGCGATCAGCAGGATCGAGAGATCGTCGGTCGGCTGATAGAGCAGCTTGCCGCGGAAGAGATAGCGGTCGCGGTTGTTGAAGCGGCGATCCGAGATCACGTCCTTGATGAAGCCGTCGCGGTGATTGTAGACGCCGTCCAGCCGGAACGAGAGGCCGCTGTCGCCGATCGGGCCGGTGATGCCGCCGGCGAAGCGGTAATAATCGTAATTGCCGTAGCTGCCGTCGAGGAAGCCGCCAAGCTTCTGCGTGTTGGGCCGCGCGGTGGTGATGTTGAGCAGGCCCGCGGACGCGTTGCGCCCGAACAGCGTGCCCTGCGGCCCGCGCAGCACCTCGACCTGGTCGACCGGGCCGAGCTCGGTCAGCGCGACGCCCGCGCGGTTGCGATAGACGCCGTCGATGAAGGTCGCGACCGAGCTTTCGAGACCGGGATTGTCGCCGACCGTGCCGATGCCGCGGATGCGCGCGCCGCCTGCGCCGGCTTCCGACGAGGTCGAGGAGACGAGCAGCGAGGGCGCGATCTGGGTGAGCTGGCGGATGTCGGTCGCGCCGGTGTTCTGGAGCTGCTGGGGCGTGATCGCCGAGACCGCGATCGGCACGTCGGACAGCCGGCTCGCGCGGCGCGTCGCGGTGACGACGATCTCGCCGGCGTTGCCGTTTGCAGCCGGGGCGGCGGCGGCGGCGATCCGCTGCGCCGGGGCCGCGACCTCGCTCGACGGCCCCGTCGATACCTGGTTGGTCGATGGCGTCGCGCCGGGCGCGACCGATCCCGATTGCACCGCCGCGGCCCCGGCATCCTGTCCCCATGCCTGCCCCGCGCACAGCGCGAGCGCAGCCGTGGCCATCCCCGTCAGAACCTTCATCACTTCCCTCCCCCTTGCGGACTGCGCCCCGTGCAGCCCCGTTCGGCGGTCTCTCACGGACCGGCTTTCGAGGGTGTGGTATGGCGGAACCGATGCGGTGCGCAAGGCCCTGACTGCATCACGAACACGAATTTCGAGCAGATTTCTTCCGATTCGTCACCGCAGGGCAACACAGATCATGCCTGAGGTATGCACCGCAGCGCCGGATCGCGGATCGCGGTATGCGATCGTCTGGCGGATGGCGGCCTGTTCGGGCATAGCGGTGCCGCCATGTCGAACCCGGCCCACGCCAATGACCGGATCGTGCCGGACGGAGACGCGGCGATCGAGCCGCGCTCGCAACGCTTCGCCGACAAGCACGCGGCGATCGTCGCAGCGGCGACGCTGCTCATCAACCGCCACGGGATCGCCGGGACGACGTTCGGCGAGGTCGCGCAGATGGTCGGGCTCAACACCGCCAGCGCGACCTATTATTTCCGCCGCAAGGAACATCTCGTCCAGGCGGTGTTCGCCGACAGCATCCGGCGGCTCGGCGCGATGGCCACGCGGGCCGCGGCCGAGCCCGATCCGCCCCGGCGCGTCCAGCACTATCTGCACGGCTACTTCGATCTCAACGCCGAGGCGCTGCGTGGCGGCACGCCGATCGCGACGCTGTCCGAACTGCGCTCGCTCGACGCGCCGGTGCGCATTCCGCTCGAACAGGCATACCAGCAGGTGTTCCGGCAGGTGCGCGGCTTCTTCGGCCCGATCCGCGACGATCCGCATCGCCGGCTGCTCACGGTCAGGGCGTTCGTGCTCGAACAGACGATGTTCTGGCTGCCGACCTGGTTGCCACGCTATTCGATCGGCGACTTCGACCGCGTCCGCGCGCGATTGTTCGAGATCCTCGCCCGCGGCATCGTCGCGCCGGATCAGCGCTGGACGCCGGCATCCCGCCCGGCCGAGAGCGACGGCAGCGGCGAGGTCGGACGCGCGACCTTCCTGCGCGCCGCCACCCGGCTCATCAATTCACGCGGCTATCGCGGCGCGTCGGTGGATCGCATCGCGTCCGAACTCGGCGTGACCAAGGGCAGTTTCTACCATCATCTCGAAACCAAGGACGATCTCGTCCTCGCCTGCTTCCGCGAGAGCTATGCCCGGATCGCCGACGCGCATCGCTGGGCGCAGGCGCTCGACGGCGGCGAATGGCATCGCCTGTCCTCGGCGATCGCGGCGCTGCTCGACATCCAGTTCACAGGCGAGCGCCCGCTGCTTCGCACCGCGGCGTTGCAGACGCTGCCTGCGGACCTGCGCGCCGACGTCGTCGAGCGCTCCAACCGGATCGCGCTCAGCATCGCGGGCACGCTGGTCGACGGTATTCGCGAAGGCTCGATCCGGCCGATCGATCCCTCGATCGCCAGCCAGATCCTGGTCGCCGCCCTCAACGCGGCGCAGGAGATGCAGGGCTGGGGCGCGCATCACCGGCGTGACGAGGCGATCGCGATCTACGCCTCGGTGATGCTGCGTGGTCTGTTCGCGTCGTGACGCGCAACCCGGCGATTGCCGATCGGCTCGTGACGTCCTAATGATTTAGACGACATGGTATGCAGCCTGCGGGGACATGCGGGTCGTATCGAGCGCATAATCGAACATCCGGTCTGCCGCGCGGGCCGGATCGACAGGAGAGACAGATGCCGTTGCGTTTCGCCGAGCCGGCCGCCGAAGCCTATCGCTTCCCGCTCACCATCCGCCACCTGCTCGATGGCGTGCTCGATCGCGCCGCCGATCAGGAGATCGTCTATCGCGACCGTTTCACGATGACCTATCGCGACTTCGTCGGCCGCATCGGCCGCCTGGCCTCGCTGCTCGAGGGCGTCGGCGCCGAAGAGGGGATGACGGTCGCGGTGATGGACTGGGACAGCCATCGCTATCTCGAAGCCTATTTCGCGGTACCGATGATGGGCGCGGTGCTGATGATGACCAACATCCGCCTGCCACCGCCGCAGATCGCCTATACGCTGAACCACGCCAAGGCAGGCGTGCTGATCGTCCATCGCGACTTCTTCCCGATCGTCGAGGCGATCCTGCCGTCGCTGCCGCACGTCAAGGCGGTGATCGCGATCTCCGACGGCGAGCCCGGCGCGCTGCCCGGCTGGGCGGTGGGCGAATACGAGGCGCTGAGCGCCGCCGCCTCGCCCGACTATCCGTTCCGCGATTTCGACGAGAACGCGCTCGCCACCACCTTCTACACCACCGGCACGACGGGCAACCCGAAGGGCGTGTGCTTCAGCCATCGCCAGCTCGTGCTCCACACGCTCGCCTGCAACGCGCCGTTCGGCACCTCGGAGGGTTCGGGCTTCGGCTATCGCGACGTCTATATGCCGCTCACGCCGATGTTCCACGTCCATGCCTGGGGCGTGCCCTATGTCGCGACGATGCTCGGGCTCAAGCAGGTCTATCCCGGCCGCTACGAACCCGAGATGCTGTGCCGGCTCCGTGCCGAGCACAAGGTCACCTATTCGCACTGCGTGCCGACGATCTTCCAGATGATCCTCCAGGCCGCGGATGCGACGGGTGCCGATCTCACCGGCTGGACGATGACGATCGGCGGCGCCGCGCTGACCGCCAAGCTCTGCGAGGAGGGGCGCCGCCGCGGCATGACGATCATCGCCGGGTACGGCATGTCCGAGACCGCACCGATGATCTCGGTCGCGCGCATCAGGCCCGGCACCGAGGGCGACGATGCCGCCGAGGTCGAGGCGCTGACCGCGACCGTGACCACGCCGCTGGTGTCCGCGCGCATCGTCGACGAGGAGATGCGCGACGTCGCGCACGACGGCGTCGCGCGTGGCGAGCTGGTGCTGCGCGCGCCGTGGCTGACGCCCTGCTACACCGGCGACAGCGCTGCCTCCGACACGCTGTGGCATGGCGGCTGGATGCACACCCAGGACCTCGCGACGATCGAGCCCGACGGCTATATCCGCATCCGCGACCGGCTGAAGGACGTCATCAAGACCGGCGGCGAGTGGGTCGATTCGCTGGCGGTCGAGGATCTGCTGGTCCGCGCCGAGGGGGTCGCCGAGGTCGCGGTGGTGGCGATCCCCGATCAGCGCTGGAGCGAGCGCCCGCTGGCGGTGGTGGTGCCCGGCGCGGGGGCGACGGTGACGCTGGACACGCTCAATGCCGCGCTGGCACCGGCGATCGCCGACGGCTCGCTGACCCGCTACGCGAAACTGGAGCGCTTCGAGATCGTCGAAGCGCTGCCGCGCACCAGCGTCGGCAAGATCGACAAGAAGCTGCTGCGCGCGCAGTTCGCGGACGAGATGGCGCAGAGCGCGGCATAGGTCCGCAAGCCGGGGCCGGTCACAGACCGGCCAGATCCGCCTGGTCTTCGACCGTGGATGGCATGGCGTCGTCCGCGGCGTTCGGCCGGGCGCCGCG
>CAZZZX010000305.1:0-4397 GCA_964658585.1 uncultured Novosphingobium sp. | reverse complement strand
ATGCCGATCAGATCCGATCGACAGGCGTCGCGGCCTTCGCGGCCGGGCGGCCGCAGGATCCGACGCTGGCGGTCGATTTCGGCGAGCGTCGGACCTACGATCCGGTCACCCACGCCGGCAATGGCGACGGGCCGGCCTATTCCGTGGCAATCCTCCAGCCGATCGAATTCGGCGGACGGATCGCGCTGCGCCGGGCGATCGCGGAGCGGCAGGTCGAGCTGGCGCGGATCGGGCTCCAGCAGTTCGACGCGACGCTGTCGTCGCGGGCGCGTTCGCTCGGCTACACGCTCTTCGCCGCCGACGAGAAGGCGGGTGCGGCGCGCGCGGTGGCGACGCGGATGCGGCGCCTGGCGCAAGTCGTCGTCGCGCGTGATCCCGCCGGACCCGCACCGAGCCTCGAGGCGGCGATCCTCGACGCCGGTGCGATCACCGCGGAGCGCGACGCCGCGACCGCCGACGCCGAGGCGAACTCCGCGCTCTACGAACTCAACCAGCTCCGCGGTGCGCCTTTCCCGGCGCATATCCGGATCATCCGGCCGCAGGTCGCGCTGCCCGCGCTCCCCACGGGCGAGCGGCTTCAGGCGTCGATCGACGCCGACAATTTCGAACTCAGGTCGCTGCGTGCGCAGTTCGAGCAGCAGGGGCTCAAGGTCGACCTGGCGCGCAAGTCGCGCATCCCGATCCTGTCGGTCGGGCCGTATTACGAGCATAACCGGGCCGACGACATCGAGAGCCGCTACGGCGTTCGTGCCACGACCACCCTGCCGCTCTGGAACGCGCAGGCGGGCGACGTCGCCAACGAACAGGTCCGCCAGGAGCAGGCCGACGCGACCTTGATCGAGTCCGAGCGGCGGATCGCGCGCGAAGTCTATGACCAGGCCGCGCAATACGGCGCCAAGCGCGACGCGCTCGCGCGCTGGCCCGCGGACGCCTCGTCCCGCTTCGCGCAGGCGGCCGAGGATGCCGATCGAAACTTCCGTACCGGGGCGATCCCGATCTCGACCTATACGGAGATGCAGAGCCAGTATCTGAGCGCGCTGAGCGCGGTGCTCGATACGCGCCGCGAGGCGATGGACGCGCTCAACCGGTTGCGTGCGCTCAACGGCGGACAGGCGCTCGGCAACGCCGAATGATTCTCCGGCTGATCGGCTGGTCGACCGGCCGCCTGCGCGTCATCCTGTTCCTGACCGCGCTGCTCGTCGCGGGCGGGATCTATGCCTTCATCCACCTCCAGCTCGATGCGATCCCCGACATCACCGGCGTGCAGGTGCAGATCAACACCGCCGTGCCGGCGCTCGCGCCCGAGGAGATCGAGCATCAGGTCACGCTGCCGATCGAGCGCGCGATGGCGGGACAGCCCGGGCTCGACGAGACGCGCTCGCTGACCAAGACCGGGCTGAGCCAGGTCACGCTGATCTACAAGGACGGCACCAACCAGCTCGAGGCGCGCCAGCTCGTCACCGAGCGGCTGGCGACGGTGCGCGACCAGTTGCCTGCGGGTACGACGCCCCAGCTCGCGCCGATCACGACGGGGCTCGGCGAGATCTACTACTACACGCTCGAATGGGCGCATCCGCCGGCCGGCATGGACGAACAGCACCAGTTGATGGAGCTCTACGAGACGCAGGAATATGTCGTCCGGCCGATGCTCCGCCAGGTCGAGGGTGTCGCCGAGGTCAACTCGAATGGCGGCTTCGAGGCGCAATATCTGATCGAGCCCGACATCGCCCGACTGACCGCCGCGGGCATGACGATGAACGAACTCGGGGACAGGATCGCGCTCGCGACGCAGGACGCCGGCGGCGGCGTGGTGGATCGCGGCGCCCGGCAGCTGACCGTGCGGACCGATGTGCGCGTCACCGACGTCGCGATGATCCGCGCGCTGCCGATCAAGTTCGCGAGCGGGGTGAGGCCCCTCACCGTCGGCGATCTGGCGACCGTGGAGATCGGCCATGCGCCGCGCCAGGGCGCCGCCACCTCGAACGGACGGGAGAGCGTGCTCGGGACCGCGATGATGCTGGTCGGGCAGAACAGCCGCGAGGTCGCGCGGCGTGTCGATGCCAAGATGCCCGACGTGAGGGCGGCGGTGCCTCGGGGCATGATCGTGCGCCCGCAATATGATCGCTCGGAACTGGTCGACCGCACGGTCGGCACGGTGAAGCGCAATCTCGGCGAGGGCGCGCTGCTCGTCGCGATCGTGCTGCTCGCCGTGATGGGCAACTGGCGTGCGGCGCTGATCGTCGCGGGCGTGATTCCGCTGGCGTTCCTCGCCACCGTCACGGGCATGTTCGCGCTCGGCGTATCGGGCAATCTGATGAGTCTCGGCGCGCTCGACTTCGGGCTGATCGTCGACGGATCGATCGTCGTCGTCGAGAACGCGCTGCGGCTGCTCGCGGAGCGCGGCGAGGAGGGACCGCTCGACGCCGGGGCGCGGCGCGACATCGTCGCGGAGGCGGCGGGGCAGGTGGCGCGTCCGGTCGGTTTCGGCGTCGCGATCATCACGCTGGTCTATGGGCCGGTGCTCAGCCTCGGTGGCGTCGAGGGCAAGCTGTTCCAGCCGATGGCCGAGGCGGTGATGCTCGCGCTCGCCAGCGCGCTCATCGCGACCTTCACGATCGTGCCCGCGGTCGCGGCGTGGCTGTTGCGTCCGCCGCAGCGCGGCGCGGCCGGTCGGTCGGGCGTGATCGCCTGGGCGGAACGCCGCTACGCGCCGCTGCTCGAACGCGCGCTGGCGCATCCGCTGGCGCTCGCGGTCGGCGCCGTCGTGCTGCTCGGCGGAACGATCGCGGTTTTCCTGTCGATGGGGCAGCAATTCACGCCGCAGCTCGACGAGGGCGCGATCACCGCGATGGTCTACAAGCCGGTCGGACAGTCGCTGCCGCGGAGCCTCGCCACCGAGGAGGCGACCGAACGCGATATCCTGCGCCGCTTCCCGATGGTCACGCACACCTTCTCGCGGATCGGCAGCAGCGAGATCGCGACTGATCCGATGCCGCCCAACGAGAACGATCTCTACATCTTCTACAAACCCGAGAAGGACTGGCCGCAGGGCAAGGGCCTGCCGACGACCAAGGACGAGCTGATCGCCCAGCTCCAGAAGGCCGAGACCAAACGCGCGCCCGACCAGAGCTTCGAGTTCGCGCAGCCGATCCAGATGCGGTTCAACGAGATGCTCGAGGGCACGCGCGCGGACCTGTCGGTCAAGATCTTCGGCGACGATTACGACGTGCTCGAGACGCTCGCGGCGCAGGCCAAACAGGCGCTGCAGGGCCTGCCCGGCACCGCCGACGTCCAGTTCGAGACCGCCGGGCGGACGCGGACCGAGACGGTGTCGCCCGACCGCGATGCGATGATCCGGCTCGATCTCGACACCGGCCAGATCAACGATGCGATCTCGACGGGGCTTGCCGGACGCGAGGTCGGCTCGATCCTCGAAGGCGATCACCGCCATGCGGTCGTCGTCCGCCTGTCGGAGGCGCAGCGCGCCGATCCGCGCGTCGCGTTGACGCTGCCGATGCGGGTCGGCGAACAGGGGCTCGTCCCGCTCGGCCGGGTCGCGCGCATCCATGTCGACAAGACCATCGAGCCGATCCTCCACGACGAGACGCATCGCCGCGCCGCCCTGATGGTCAACCTGTCGACCAGCGACATCGAGGGCTATGTCCACAAGGCGCAGGCCAAGCTGGGGCAGACGTTGCACATGCCGCCGGGCTATCGGATCGAGTTCGGCGGCCAGTTCCACCAGCTCGAGGCGGCGCGCGCGCGGCTGGCACTGGTTGTGCCGGCAGCGCTCGCGATGATCTTCGTGCTCGTCTGGTTCGCGCTGGGCAGCGTCCGCCAGGCGCTGATCGTCTATACCGGCATTCCCTTTGCAATCACCGGCGGCGTGCTGGCGCTATGGCTGCGCGACATGCCGTTCTCGATCACCGCCGCGATCGGCTTCATCGCGCTGTCGGGCATCGCGATGCTCAACGGGTTGGTGCTGGTCGATCATATCGGATCGCTGCGCGGGGACCGCCCGCTCGACGAGGCGGTCCGCCACGGCGCGCATGACCGCTTGCGCCCGGTGCTCGCCACCGCGCTGGTCGCGTCGATCGGCTTCCTGCCGATGGCGATCGCGCATGGCGCGGGATCGGAAGTCCAGCGCCCGCTCGCGACAGTGGTGATCGGCGGGATCATCACCTCGACCGCGCTGACGCTGTTGCTCTTGCCCTCCTTCTATCGCTGGCTGGAAGCGAGGGCCGATCGCGGGAAAGACGATGCGGCGACGCGGGCATGACGTCGCGGCGCGACGCCCGAACCCGAACGAAATCCGTCCAACCTAGAACCGCATCGTGATCGCCGCGCCGGCCCCTGTCGTATCGCCCCAGGGCAGGACGCGGACGTCGCTGTCGCGC
>CAZZZX010000304.1:728-4436 GCA_964658585.1 uncultured Novosphingobium sp. | reverse complement strand
CGCCGGACGACAGCTCCACGCCGTTGCAGACGATATCGTACTGGTACGCCAGGATGTCGAGCGGATCCTTGGTCTCGAGCGCCTCAAGCTCGCCCTGCGGCATCGAGAAGGGATTGTGGCTGAAGTCGATCTTCTTCTCGTCCTCGTGCCACTCGAACATCGGGAAGTCGACGATCCAGCAGAACTCGAAGCGCTTGGCGTCGATCAGCCCGAGCTGCTCGGCGACGCGGGTGCGGGCGAGGCCGGCGAGCCGCGCCGCCTGATCCGCCTTGCCCGCGGCGAAGAACACGCCGTCGTCCGGCCCGAGGCCGAGCGCGTCGGCGACGGCCGCCATGCCCGCCTCGCCATGGTTCTTGGCGATCGGGCCGCCGAACTCGCCGCCCTTGCGGGTCGCATAGCCGAGCCCGGCGAAACCTTCCGATTGCGCCCAGGAGTTCATGTCGTCGAAGAATTTGCGGCTCTTCTCCGCGGTGCCGGGCGCGGGGATCGCGCGCACCACGTCGCCGCCCTCGACGATCGAGGCGAAGCGGCCGAAGCCCGAGCCCCTGAAATGCTCGGACACGTCGGAGATCAGGATCGGGTTGCGCAGATCGGGCTTGTCGTTGCCGTACTTCAACATCGACTCCCGGTAGGGGATGCGGCGGAACGGCAGCGGCGACACCGTACGCCCCTTGCCGTCGAAGTCCGCGAATTCCTCGAAGATGCCGTGCAGCACCGGCTCGATCGCGGCGAACACGTCGTCCTGGGTGACGAAGCTCATCTCGAAATCGAGCTGGTAGAATTCGCCGGGAGAGCGGTCGGCGCGCGCATCCTCGTCCCGGAAGCAGGGCGCGATCTGGAAATAGCGGTCGAACCCCGCGACCATCAGCAGCTGCTTGAACATCTGCGGCGCCTGCGGGAGCGCGTAGAACTTGCCCGGATGGACGCGCGACGGCACCAGATAGTCGCGCGCACCCTCGGGCGAGGACGCGGTGAGGATCGGGGTCTGGAACTCGGTGAAGCCCTGCTCGATCATCCGGCGGCGCACCGACGAAATCACGTTCGAGCGCAGCACGATGTTGCGGTGGATGCGCTCGCGGCGCAGATCGAGATAGCGGTATTTGAGCCGGATATCCTCGGGATAGTCCTGCTCGCCCGCGACCGGCATGGGCAGCTCGGCGGCGGCGGACTGGACCGTGACGCTCTGCGCGCGGACCTCGATCTCGCCGGTGGCGAGATTGGGGTTGATCGCGTCGCCGGCGCGCGCCTCGACCACGCCGTCGATCGTCACCACGCTCTCGGCCCGCACCGTCTCGAGCAGCTTGAGCGCGGCGCTGTCGCTGTCCGCGACGATCTGGACCAGCCCGTAATGGTCGCGCAGATCGACGAACAGCACGCCGCCATGATCGCGCTTGCGATGCACCCAGCCCGACAGGCGGACGCTCTGGCCGACATCGGCGGCGCGAAGCTGTGCGCAGGTGTGGGTGCGATAGGCGTGCATGGTCTCGGTCTCTCGCGATGCTTTTGCGGTTTCACGGCAATTTTCAGGTGGGCGGCACTCCCGCCCCCTGCCCGCTTTGTCAAGCGCGCGCGCCTGTGCTTAAGGGAAGCGATGCATATCCATCCGTTGATTACCGACAGCGCCACCCTTGCCGAGCTCTGTGCCCGCCTCGCCACCGCGGACTTCGTCGCAGTCGACACCGAGTTCATGCGCGAGAACAGCTACTGGCCCGATCTCTGCCTGATCCAGATCGCCGACGTGAACGAGGCCGCCGCGATCGATCCCAAGGCACCCGGCATCGACATGGCACCGCTGCTCGCGCTGATGGTCGACAACACCGACGTGCTCAAGGTCTTCCACGCCGGCGGCCAGGATCTCGAGATCGTCTACAATCTCACCGGCAAGACCCCCTATCCGCTGTTCGACACGCAGGTCGCGGCGATGGCGCTCGGGATGGGCGAGCAGGTCGGCTATCAGAGCCTGGTCGAGAGCTGGACCGGGGTGAAGCTCGACAAGGGCGCGCGCTTCACCGACTGGGGGCGCCGCCCGCTCGACAAGCGCCAGATCGACTATGCGATCGGCGACGTCACCCATCTCGCCAGGATCTTCCCGCGCCTGCTCGAGCGGCTGCGCAAGACCGGGCGCGGCCAATGGCTCGACCAGGAGATGGAGCGGCTCGCCGACCCCTCCTCCTATCTCAACGAGCCCGATCAGGCGTGGCATCGCGTCAAGGTGCCGAGCCGCAAGCCCGAGGTGCTGGGGCGGCTCAAGGCGCTGGCGGCGTGGCGCGAGCGCGAGGCGCAGGCCAAGGACCTGCCGCGCGGTCGCATCATGAAGGACGAGACGCTCGCCGATGTCGCCAGTCATCCGCCGCACGGCCAGGCCGATCTCGCCAAGGTCCGCGGCCTGTCGGCGAGCTGGGCGGGGAACGACATCGGCGGCCGGCTGATGGCCGCGCTGCAGTCCGCGACCGACCTGCCGGACGACGAGCTGCCCGCGCGCGACGATCGCAAGCCCGGGCTCGGCAAGGACGGCGCGCTGATCGCGGACCTGCTGAAGCTGCTGCTCAAGATCCGCGCCAAGGAGACCGATGTCGCGCCGCGGCTGATCGCGCGCTCGGACGATCTCGAGGCGCTGGCGGCGGGGCGGCGCGAGGGGCTGGCGATCCTCGACGGCTGGCGTTTCGAGCAGTTCGGCCGCGACGCGCTCGATCTGGTCGAGGGCCGGCTGGGCTTCGCGGTCAAGAACGGCAAGCTGAAGATGACGCGGCTGGAGGATGTCGCCTGACCGTCTCGCCCGCGCGGTAGCGCCCCAGCAATCCGAGTTTGAGAGCAAGCGCCGGAGTTCGGCGTGGCGACGGATCGATCAGGGTCGCACCATCGTCACCGCGATGAGGCACAGACCATGGCTACCCCGACCAGGACCGACACCGCCACCGATCCGCGCTGGGCGCGCGTGCTGGCGCGGGACCGCAGCGCGGACGGCGCGTTGTGGTATTCGGTCGTCACCACCGGCGTCTATTGCCGCCCCTCCTGCCCGTCGCGTCGCGCCCGGCCCGAGCATGTCGGTCTTCACGACACGCTCGCGGACGCGCAGGCGACCGGCTTCCGGCCGTGCCGGCGCTGCGACCCCGACGGCCCCGCGCCCGACGCGGCCGATGCCGCGATCGTCGCCGCGGCGTGCCGGCGGATCGAGCAGGCCGAGACGCCGCCGTCGCTGGCCGAACTCGCCGCGGCGGCGATGCTGAGCCCGTCCTATTTCCACCGCCTGTTCAAGCGCATCGCCGGGGTGACGCCGCGTGCCTATGCCGCCGCGCATCGCGCCGGGCGCGTAAGAGATACGCTGGCCGGTGGCGGCAGCGTCACTACGGCGCTCTACGAGGCGGGCTTCAATTCGACCGGTCGCTTCTACGCGCAGTCGACCGGGATGCTCGGCGCCGACGAGACGATCCGCTTCGCCGTCGGTCAGTCCTCGCTCGGTGCGATCCTCGTCGCCTCCAGCCTCAAGGGCGTCGCCGCGATCCTGATCGGCGACGATCCCGACGCACTCGCCAGGGATCTGCAGGATCGCTTCCCGCGCGCGCGACTGGTCGGCGGCGATGCGGATTACGAGACGCTGGTCGCGCGCGTGGTCGGGCTGGTCGAGGCGCCGGAATGCGGCATCGACCTGCCGCTCGACGTGCGCGGCACCGCGTTCCAGCAGCGCGTCTGGCAGGCGCTGCGCGCGAT
>CAZZZX010000304.1:0-718 GCA_964658585.1 uncultured Novosphingobium sp. | reverse complement strand
CGGCCGGGCGCACCGTCTCCTATGCCGAGATCGCCGCGCGGATCGGTGCGCCCGACGCGGTCCGCGCGGTCGCCGGGGCGTGCGCGGCGAACCGGATCGCGATCGCCATCCCGTGCCACCGCGTCGTCCGCACCGACGGCGCCCTGTCGGGCTATGCCTGGGGGGTCGACCGCAAACGTACGCTGATCGCGCGCGAGGCGGCGGCGCCGTGAGACGGCGCGGCGCGGGAGGCAGGCGCTCCGCGCGCGCCGTGGCGGCGCGCCGGATCAGCCCGGCAATTTGCCGTCGAGCATCCCGATGATCGCGGAGAAGTCCCGGCCCGCGCCGCCCGAATTGGCGAACGCCTGGTAGAGCGCCTCGGCGGCGGCGCCCATCGGCACCGAGGCGTCGACACCCTGCGCCGCAGCCATCGCCAGCTTGAGATCCTTGAGCATCAGCCCGGCCGCGAAGCCGCCCTCGTAGCCGCGGTCGGCGGGCGTCTCGGGGCCGACGCCGGGCAGCGGGCAATAGCTGGTCAGCGACCAGCTCTGGCCCGACGCCTTGGAGGCGATGTCGTAGAACTTCTGCGGATCGAGCCCGAGCCGCAGCGCCAGCGCCAGCGCCTCGCAGGTCGCCACCATCGTCGCGCCGAGGATCATGTTGTTGCAGATCTTGGCGCCCTGCCCCGCGCCGCTCTCGCCGGCATGGATCACCGCCTTGCCCATCCGGGCGAGGATCG
>CAZZZX010000303.1:0-4448 GCA_964658585.1 uncultured Novosphingobium sp. | reverse complement strand
CTGCGATCAGGCCGGCGGTGAGAATCTGGCGGACCATGGGTCTGCTCCCTTTGAGATGAGACGTGCGAGACTGCACGTTCGGGTTACGAGAATGCGCTCCCCCGACAATGGTTCCAGCGCCATAACGACAATTGCAACACGATTCGGGATGGCAGACGCAATTCGGGCCCGGATCCGTCGTCGGGGGGAGGACGAGGAACCGAGCCCGTGTGTTCCGGATCGCGATAGCGGGGGGGCAAAAGGTCGCGATCCGAAGTGTAGAACGACACGCATCGCGCGCGGTTCCAGCTTCGTCGCAAAAAAATCGACGTGCGTCGCGGCGGGGCCGAGACTGCCGTGGAGGTCGCGCTGTACGGCTCAGCGCGCGATGTGGCGCGGGGCGAGCGCACCACGCTGCTGGATGACGCCGTCCGCGCTGCCCTTGTCGTCGCTCTCGGCGTCCGCGGGCATCACCAATATGTCGAGCGCGAAGGTGCCCGTCGCCTCGTCGATGCGCAACGCCGAGCGCAGCTGGCGCGACAGGCCGCCGACGACGCGCGCACAGCGCTCATACGCCTCGTCGAGCGGGGCGGTATCCTGGCGCAGCGCGTTCGAGCGGATCGCCAGTGTCGCGCGGTCGTCGGCGCCGGCCGCGGCCAACGTGATCGCGATGATCGCGCCGGGCTCGCGGAACATCGACAGCTCGACCAGTTCGGTGACGAGGAAGGCGACCGGCACCGCCACGTCCTGCGTCGCGCGGAGCAGCGCGACCTCGATCGCGATCCGCGGCACGGCCATGCCCGGTGGCAGCGAGCCGCGCAGGTTTGCGGCGAGCTCGCCGATCAGCGGGCGCAGCGCGACGCCGCGATTGACCTCGAGCTCGGCGAAATGGCTGCGATGGACCAGCGCGAGCGCATCGACCCGGCGCTGGATCGCGCCATAAGCGGCCATCGCCTCGGGCGTCCCGGCGCTGCGGGCGTGGATGTTGAGCAGGCTGGCGACGACCTGGAGGTTGTTCTTGACGCGATGATGGACCTCGCGGGTCAGCTTGGTCTGCCGCGCGAGCCCGTCTTCGAGTTCGCTCTCGTGCCGGCTGATCGTCGCGGTCGCCGCGGACAGTGCCTCGCCAAGCACGCGGATCTCGTGCGCGGGGGTGGTCATCACCGGCAGCGTCAGCCGGCCACCGCGCGTGCGGTACAGATCGATCGCCTGCTGAAGCTCGCCGAGCGGGCGCAGGATCAGCCGGTCGACGACCAGCCAGCCGATCGTCGCGGCCGCCGCCCACATCAGCAGCGGCAGCAGCAGCAGCAGCAGCTCGTTGGCGGAGAGCGGCGCCGCCTCGGTGGTCATCGCCAGGCTGAGCTGCCCGCCCGCGACCGGCAGCGTGGTGACGATGTCGTGGCCGAGCGCGACGGTGCGCATCGCGGCCAGCGTCAGCATGTGCCCCGCGGTGTCGCTCAGGCGCAGCCTGTAGCTGCCGTCGAGCGCGTTGGGGTGGCTCGCCTGAGCGAGCAGTGCGCCGGGCAGTTCGGCGAGCGCCCAGCCGTCACCGGTCGAGACGATGATCCGGACGGTCTGGTCCGCCGGGTCGAGCGTGACCAGCGGGGTCGTGCCGACCGGCGCGAGCGGCAGTGTCGCCGCGAAGCGCCGGCTGGCGCAGACCAGCGCGCCGTGCGCATCGAAGAGCGCGACGCGGCTCTCGCCGCCATTTGAGGATCCGAGTTCGTCGACCGCCCGCCGGCAGCCGCCTGCACCCTGACGATGCGCGACGCGCAGCGCTGCCGCACCGCGATCGAGGAATAGGGTCATGCGGTCGGCGCTGTCGCCGGCGAGCAGATGCGCGGCGAGCGTGCGGTTGGCGCGATTGGTCCGCGCGGTCTCGAGCGAGGCGAGCGAGGCGATCAGTCCGAGCGGCAGCAGCGCCAGCGTCAGGATGATGAGCATCCTGGTACTCGTCGAGAACCGCGCCAAGGTGAGCCCGGACGGCGCAGCGACCGCGGGATCGATCTTCTCATCGGCGGCCGTCACGACGGCGCGCGTTCAGTCGAGCTTGCCGAGGAGATCGAGCAGCTCGGACGGAATCTCCTCGTTGACGGTGTTTGAATAGACCGAACGCAGCGCGTGACCGACGTCGCGATCGGACTTGCCGGTCGCACCAGTCCGCGCCCGACCCTCGCCTTTTCGCTTGATCTTCTTGTCCTCGTCCAAAGCCAAGATGCCCCGTCCCCCCGCCGCACGCGGCATGTCCGTCGTCCCATACGACAGACAACGACGCACCGCGCCTATACGCCTCCGGGACACCGATCGTTCCGGTTGCGCACACGCGATAATTTCGCCGAGTGGCCGTGGAAACAAAAAAGTCGCACGATGGTTCCATCCCCTGGCAGCCGGTCAACGCCGGCGGCCGCCGCAAGGGGGCAGGCGATGATCCATCCGGCCGGGCCGGCCCCCCTTAGCGACCGAGTATTCGCGTCGATCCATCGTCAGGAGTTTGAAGCCCCCATGTCCCTAGGCCAGGACCTCGCCCCCCACCTTCCCTTCCTGCGGCGATATGCGCGCGCGCTTACCGGCAGCCAGAAGGACGGCGACACCTATGTCCGTGCGGCGCTGGAGGCAATCGTCGCCGCGCCCGGCGACTTCCCGCGCGACGTCGATCCGCGGCTCGGCCTCTATCGCACCTTCCAGGCGATCTGGCAGTCCTCCGCGGTCGAGACCGGGGTCGATGGCGGGCAGGACAACGGTCCGACCGAGGCGATCGCGCAGGCGCGGCTCGCCCGCATCACCCCGCGCTCGCGCCAAGCCCTGCTGCTCACCGCGATGGAGGGCTTCACCAACGAGGATGCCGCCTATCTGATCGCGGTCGAGCCCGCCGAGGTCGAGACACTGGTCGCCGACGCGCTCGCCGAGATCGAGCGCCAGACCCATGCCGAGGTGCTCATCATCGAGGACGAGCCGATCATCGCGATGGATCTCGAGACGATCGTGCGCGATCTAGGCCATGGCGTGACCGGCGTCGCTGTGACCCGCGACGAAGCGGTGGCACAGGCGATGGCGCGCCGCCCCGGGCTGGTGCTCGCCGACATCCAGCTCGCCGACGACAGTTCGGGGATCGATGCGGTCAAGGACATCCTCGCCCAGTTCGAGGTGCCGGTGATCTTCATCACCGCCTTCCCCGAGCGGCTGCTCACCGGCGAGCGGCCGGAGCCGACCTTCCTCATCACCAAGCCGTTCCAGCGTTCGACCGTCAAGGCGGCGATCAGCCAGGCGCTGTTCTTCGACAGCGCGACGATCCCCGCCTGAAGGCGACGGGCGCGGCGGATCGGGAACGTCCGCCGCGCCCCCTCGTTGGCGCATCGAAACGACAGGTGAGATCAGATGGTCAACGAGCGTGAACCCAAGGTGACCACGGACGAACTGCGCGGCGCCACCACGGTCGGCACGATGCGCTACGTGCTGGGCGGATCGATCGCCCTGGTCGTGATCGTCTTCGCCGTCCTGCTCCTGATGTATCGCTGAGCCTGGGCAATTGGCGACGCCACTGGCGCTGACGCACGCACGCCCCTATCTTCGCGGCCACGGCGGCGACGTAGGCCGCACAACAGAGCTTGGGGACCCGATGACGATGAGCAATCCGCCGCCGGCGGAGGACGATCCCGACGAGCCCGAAGCGGCGCCCGTTCCGCACGTTCCACTGTCAGATGCCGATTTCAAGACCCAGCTCGCTCAGGTCATCCCGCACCTGCGTGCGTTCGGGCGTTCGCTGTCGGGCAATCGCGATCTCGCCGACGATCTGGTGCAGGAGACGCTGCTCAAGGCGTGGGCCGCGCGCCAGCGTTTCCAGGCGGGCACCAACATGCGCGCCTGGACCTTCATCATCCTGCGCAACCTGTTCCTCAGCCAGATGCGGCGCGCGCGCTTCAAGGGCGAATGGGACGAGATCACCGCGGCCAAGCTGCTCGCCGCGCCGGCGTCGCAGGACCGCCATGTCGAACTGGGCGACATGCAGCGCGCGCTGCTCCATCTGCCGCAGCCGCAGCGCGAGGCGCTGATCCTCGTCGGTGCGGGTGGGTTCGCCTATGAGGAGGCCGCCGAGATCTGCAACGTCGCGGTGGGGACGATCAAGAGCCGCGTCGCGCGCGGTCGCGTTGCGCTGGAGGCATTGATGGCCGGTGGTACGCTGCCCTCGCGGCGGTCGTTCGAGGCGGATGCGTCGAAGACTGCGCTGGATACGATCATGGCGGAAGTGGACGGACTCAGCCGCGGTCACTGACCGGTCAGACCGGACGGGCGGGTTGGTCCATCAGTGCGAGCAGCCGCCTGAAATCGGCCCCGGCTTCATCGTTGCCGAGACGGAAGGAGGCGCGGAGGATGCCGCCGATCGCATCGGTCTTTTCCGGGCGCGCGACCACATAGCCGCCATTGGGCTCGGTCAGGCTGGAGGAGAGATGCGGCATCATGAAATGTAGAAC
>CAZZZX010000302.1:0-4451 GCA_964658585.1 uncultured Novosphingobium sp. | reverse complement strand
CGCCGCACGTCGACGTGCCGCAGGACGTGGTGCTGTTCCTCGCCAAGCGGATCGCGTCCAACGTCCGCGAGCTCGAGGGCGCGCTCAACCGCGTGATCGCCTATGCGACGCTGACCAACCGCGCGATCGACATCGCCTTCGTCGAGGAGACGCTGACCGATGTCCTGCGCGCCAACCAGCGCCGCATCACGATCGACGAGATCCAGCGCAAGGTGTCCGACCATTATCGCATCCGCCATGCCGAGATGATGTCGGCCAGGCGTGCGCGCGAGGTGGCGCGGCCGCGGCAGATCGCGATGTATCTCGCCAAGCAGCTGACCCCGCGCTCGCTCCCCGAGATCGGGCGCCGGTTCGGCGGCCGCGATCACACGACCGTGATCCACGCGGTCAAGCAGATCGAGAAGCTGCGCAAGGCGGACGCCGAGCTGGATGCGGACGTCCGGCTGCTGCTGCGACAGCTCGAAGCCTGAGAGACCGTTTGGGACCGCGCGACAGAGCGCTTTCAAGGACCGGGCCGGAGCCGGGTTTCTCACACGGTCTCTAGGCGCCGTCCAGTTCGGGGTAATGCCGGAAGATGCCGTCGCCATAGGGCAGCCGGCGCTCCGAACCGAGATAGTCGGCGAGCGCGGGCAGCGTCGCGACGCGCGCATGGAGCGCGGACAGCTTCGGGATGTCGCGCGCCAGCGTCGCCATCCGCCGCGGGAAGGCGAAGCGCAGCCCGTCGATCGCCTGGAACAGCGACAGGTCGGCATAGCTCCAGCCGTCGCCGAACAGCCAGTCGCCATCGCTGCGCGCCAGCGCGCGCTCGAACCAGCCGAGATATTTGGGCATCCGGCTGTCGCGAAAATCCGCCGCGCGGCGTGCTGCCTCGGGTTTCTGCTCTTCGTAATAGGCCATCAGCTCGACCGGATGATGCGTGTCGTGCGCCTCGGCGACGAGATCGGTGATCGTCAGCTGGACCTGATGCGCGGCGTAGCGCGCCGCCGGGTCGGCCGGCGCGAGGCCGTGCGCGTCGCCGAGCCACAGCAGGATGTTGGCGGCCTGTGCGATCACCAGATCGCCTGCGACGAGATAGGGCGGCGCGAACGGCTCGGGGATGCGCGCGCGCATGTCGTCCATCATCGCCGCGTCGCCGTGCTCGCGCGCCATGTCGCGATAGCCGATGCCGCCCGCTTCGAGCGCGAGCCGGACGAACTCGCCGCGGCCGGGGATGCCGGTCCAGTACCAGAGCCGGTAGGTCATGGTGCCGAAACGCCGAGCATGTCGGTCAGGTCCGAGGGATAGATCGCCTCGGGCCAGCCGGCGATCTCGGACATCGCGAACCACCGCCACTCCTGCATCACGCGACGCTCGAGTTCCGTATGCCCGGCGGGATCGATCGCGAAGGCCGGGCAGTCGACGCGGAAATAGCGTTCGTCCGCGATCACGGGGTGGCCTTCGACCGCGATGAACTCGACGAGGCGGCGCGCGACCTGCGGGCCGCAGTCGCGCACGAGACCGGTCTCCTCGAACAGCTCGCGCCGCGCCGCCGCCTCGTAGCTCTCGCCCGGATCGAGCGCGCCGCCGGGTGTGACCCAGAACGGCGCGCGCCCCGGCACGACGAAGCGGAACAGCAGGATCCGGTGGTTCTCGTCGACCAGCAGGATCCGCGCCGCCGGGCGCGGCGTGCGCCCGACCGCGTCGTCGCTCATTCGCCCGGCGCGGTCGCGCGGATCGCCAGCGCGTGGATGCGCTCGGCGAGCAGATCGGCGAGCGCGTGATTGACCAGCCGTTGCCGCGCGACCCGGTTGCGGCCGGCGAACGCCGCGCTTTCGATCGTCACGGTGAAGTGGCTCTCGCCCGATCCGTCGTGCCCGGCATGGCCGCGATGGCTCTCGCTGTCGTCGGTCACGACGAGCCGTGTGGGGGCGAGCGCCGAGACGAGCCGGCGTTCGATCTCGGCCGCGATCGGCCCGGTGGCGAGGGTGTCCATCGCCTCTATATACAGGGCTTTTCCGGGTTCGGGGAGAGACGTTGGCGGACAGTGACGACAGGCAGGCGGACGGCCGGCGGGCGGGGCCTCGATTCCATGGGCGCTACGCGGGCGATCGCCGCTGCGCGCATCCCGGCTGCGACGAGCCCGGCGAGTTCCGCGCCCCGACGACGCACGATCGCCCGCGCGACCAGCCGCCCGAATGGCAATGGCTGTGCCTCGATCATGTCCGTGCGTTCAACGCGGGCTACAATTTCTTCCGCGGCATGGACGCGGACGAGATCGCCGCGGCGCAGCGTCCCACCGCGGGCTGGGAGCGCGAGACCCGGGCATTCAGCCATGTCGGCGCCGACCGCGCGCCGCGCTGGGCGGATTTCACCGATCCGCTCGACGCGATCGGCGCGCGCTTCAGGGTGCGCATCGAGGAGGCGCAGCGCAACGCGCGGCCCCGCGCCGACGGCCGCCCGCTGTCGGGCGAGGACCGCAAGTCGCTGCGCACGCTGGGGCTGGATACCGATGCCGATCGCCGCACGCTGCGCGCGCGCTATGCCGAGCTCGTGCGGCGCTATCATCCCGATCGCAACGGCGGCGATCGCAGCCATGAGGCCGCGCTGCAGCGGGTGATCGCCGCCTACACCCAGCTCAAGGGCGCGCCCGCCTTCGCCTGAACGAATGCGCTGCCCGGTGGTTTTGCGCTTGCGAGAGGCGGCGACCCGCCTAAGACCCCGAAAGCTTGTGACGAACAGCGTGTCGTCGACACCGACAGCCAGGACAGAACGATGGCCGACATTCCCAACATCCAGCCCGACGCACGCAACGACACGTTGCTCGCCGCGCCCGACCGGATGGTCAAGGTGCGCGACGTGTTCGGGCTCGACTCGGACATGGAGGTACCCGCCTTCTCCGAGGCCGACGAGCGCGTTCCCGATCTCGACCCGGCCTATGTGTTCGATCACGAGACCACGATCGCGATCGTCGCGGGCTTCGCGCACAACCGCCGGGTGATGGTGCAGGGCTATCACGGCACCGGCAAGTCGAGCCATATCGAGCAGGTCGCGGCGCGGCTCAACTGGCCATGCATCCGCATCAATCTCGACGCGCATGTCAGCCGGATCGATCTGATCGGGCGCGACGCGATCGTGCTGCGCGACGGCCAGCAGGTCACCGAGTTCCGCGAGGGCCTGCTCCCCTGGGCGCTGCAGACCCCGACCGCGCTGGTGTTCGACGAATACGACGCCGGTCGCCCCGACGTCATGTTCGTCATCCAGCGCGTGCTCGAGGCCGAGGGCAAGCTGACGCTGCTCGACCAGAACCGCGTGATCCGCGCGAACCCGTGGTTCCGGCTGTTCGCCACCGCGAACACGGTCGGCCTGGGCGACACCACCGGGCTGTATCACGGCACCCAGCAGATCAACCAGGGTCAGATGGACCGCTGGAACATCGTCGTCACGCTCAACTATCTGCCTGCCGCGATCGAGGCGCGGATCGTGCTCGCCAAGTCGGGCGAATACGACAGGCCCGACGGCAAGCAGGTCGTCGATCGCATGGTCAAGGTCGCCGACCTGACGCGCTCGGGCTTCATCGCGGGCGACATTTCGACGGTGATGAGCCCGCGGACCGTGATCTCCTGGGCGCAGAACGCGCTGATCTTCGGCGATGTCGGCACCGCGTTCCGGATGAGCTTCCTCAACAAGTGCGACGAGGCGGAGCGCAGCCTCGTGGCCGAATATTACCAGCGCGTGTTCGGCAAGGATCTGCCCGAGAGCGTGGTCAAGGGTTGAGGGCGTGGGGTGGATGGACTAGGTCTCCTAGTCCAGCCGGAGACCGATCATGGCAGAGGCCGATCCGCTCAAGATCTACAACGTCCATCAGGCGAAGACGCATCTGTCGAAGCTGATCGACCGCGCGCACGCCGGCGAGGAGATCATCGTTGCCAAGGCAGGTGAGCCATGGGCCCGGATCGTGCCCTATGCCGAGCCGGCACCGCTGCCGCCGCGCAAGCCGGGGCGGCTCGCGGGTATGAACATCGATCCCGATATCTGGTTCGAACCGATGTCCGACGAAGAGCGCGATATCTGGGAAGGCAAGAACGATCCGCTCGTCTGAGATGGGCTATCTGCTCGATACCCACACGTTGATCTGGTGGTGGGATCGTCCCGATCTGCTGTCCGCCCGGATCGCGGCGTTGCTCGTCGAGCCGGGTGTCGGGATCTATGTCAGCGCGGCGACGGGCTGGGAGATCGCGACGAAAATCCGGTCGGGGAGACTGCCCGAGATGGCACCGCATATCGGCGGCTTTGGAGAACATGTGGTGGGCGACGGGTTCCGACACCTCGACGTGCGATACGATCATGGCGTTCGTGGCGGACTGCTGGACGGGCGCCACGGCGATCCGTTCGACCGGATCCTCGCCGCACAATCCCTGATCGAGGGACTGACCATTATCACGCGCGACGCGGCGATCGCGTCGTTCGGCTGC
>CAZZZX010000301.1:0-4479 GCA_964658585.1 uncultured Novosphingobium sp. | reverse complement strand
CGACGAAGGGGTGCGGGACGCGCTATCGGTGGACGCCTCGGTCGCGGCGCGTGCGAGCGAGGGCGGCACCGCGCCGGTGCGGGTCCGCGAGGCGATCGCGCGCGCGAAGACGGAGCTGGCCCGATGAGACGGACGATCCCGACGCTGGCGGTGGCCGCGCTGATCCTGGCGGGCTGCGGCAAGAAGGAGATGCTCAAGGAGGCCGGCGCCACGCCGCTGCCGCCCCGGCCGCAGACCGCCGCCGCCCAGCCGACGCCGGCCGCGCTGCTCACCCCCGCCTCGCAGACGCGCCCGACCCGCTTCAACGAGATCGTCGTGCAGAGCCAGGTGCTCCAGTCCGATCGTTTCGACATGCCGCCGCCCGGCTGATCGACCGCGGATGAACCTGTTCGATCTGCGCGACGGCGCGTTGCACGCCGAGGCGGTGCCGCTCGCCGATATCGCCGCGGCGGTCGGCACGCCCGCCTATGTCTATTCGGCGGGTACCATCCGCCGCCATGTCCGCGTCTTCCGCGACGCGGTGGCGGGCACCGGAACCCGCGATCCGCTGATCGCCTATGCGGTCAAGGCCAATCCCAACGCCGCGGTGCTGAGCGTGCTCGCCGCCGCCGGGTGCGGCGCGGACGTCGTCTCGGGCGGCGAGCTCGCACGCGCGCTGGCGGCCGGCATCCCGGCCGAGAGGATCGTCTTCTCGGGCGTCGGCAAGACCGCGGACGAGATGGCGCGGGCGCTCGCCGCCGGGATCGGCCAGTTCAATCTCGAGTCGGAGGAGGAGGCGCAGACGCTCTCGGGCGTGGCGAGCAGGCTGGGCGTCACCGCGCCGGTTGCCTATCGCGTCAACCCGGACGTCGATGCCGGCACCCACGCCAAGATCTCGACCGGCCGCTCCGAGAACAAGTTCGGCATCCCCTACGACATCGCGCCCGCCGCCTATGCGCGCGCCGCCGCGCTGCCCGGTCTCGCGATCCGCGGCATCGCGGTGCATATCGGCAGCCAGCTCACCGATCTCGCCCCGCTCGCGGCGGCGTTCGCGCGGATCGGCGCGCTGATCGCCGCGCTGCGCGGCGACGGCCATGCGATCGCCACCGCGGATCTCGGCGGCGGTCTGGGGGTGCCCTACGATCCCGCGCTCCCCGCCCCGCCGACGCCCGCCGCCTATGGCGCGATGGTCGCGCGCGCCACGGCGGGCTGGGACGCGCGGCTGATCTTCGAGCCCGGCCGGCTGATCGTCGGCAATGCCGGCGTGCTGCTGACCCGCGTGATCCGCGTCAAGCCGGGCGTCGCGGCGCCGTTCGTGATCCTCGATTCGGGGATGAACGACCTGATGCGCCCCGCGCTCTACGATGCCTGGCACGATATCCGTGCGGTCGCGCCGTCGGGCGAGCGCTTCGTCGCCAACGTCGTCGGGCCGGTGTGCGAGACCGGCGACACCTTCGCGATGCACCGCACGATGGATCGCGTCGGCGAGGGCGATCTCGTCGTGTTCATGACCGCGGGCGCCTATGCGGCGACGATGGCGAGCACCTACAACAGCCGGCCGCTCACCGCAGAAGTGATGGTATCCGGCCCGAAATGGGCCGTCGTCCGGCAACGACAGCCGCTCGAAGCGTTACTCGCGGCAGACAGCGTGCCAGATTGGGCGGGCAAGAACGGGGACGATTGATGGCGAGGCCAGTACGCAAGGCGGTGTTTCCGGTGGCGGGCTTCGGCACCCGCTTCCTGCCCGCGACCAAGGCGGTGCCCAAGGAACTGCTGCCGGTCGTCGACCGGCCGCTGATCCAGTATGCGGTCGACGAGGCGCTGGCGGCGGGGATCGAGCAGTTCATCTTCGTCACCGGGCGCGGCAAGGCCGGGATCGAGGATTATTTCGACAGCGCGTTCGAGATCGAGGCCGATCTCGTCGCCAAGAAGAAGGACGCGATCCTCGGTGCCGTGCGCCGGACCCAGCTCGCGCCCGGGCAGGCCGCGTTCGTCCGCCAGCAGGTGATGTCGGGCCTCGGCCATGCGGTGTGGTGCGCGCGGCACCTCACCGGCGACGAGCCGTTCGCGGTGCTGCTGCCCGACGAGCTGCTGTGGAACCCCGCCCGGCCCTGCCTCGCGCAGATGATCGAGACCTACGACGCCAAGGGCGGCAGCGTGATCGCGGTGGTCGACGTGCCGCGCGAGCATACCTCGCGCTACGGCATCGTCGATCCGGGCGAGAGCGACGGCGACGCCATCGCGGTGCGGGGCTTCGTCGAAAAACCAACGCCCGAGGAAGCACCCTCGACGCTCGCCGCGGTCGGCCGCTACATCCTCGACCCGCTGGTCATGCACCTGCTCGAGGACCAGGAGCGCGGCGCGGGCAACGAGGTGCAGCTCACCGACGCGCTTGCTAGGCTGATCGGCCGCCAGCCCTTCCACGCGCACGTCTTCGCGGGCGACCGCCACGATTGCGGCGAGAAGACCGGCTTCATCCAGGCCAATATCGCGCTCGCGCTCGAGCGTGAGGACATGGCGGGGCCGCTGCGCGCGTTCATGGCGGGGTTGTAGGCACGAGCGCTCGGCCTACCGCCCCAGCATCAGCTTGGCGAACACCGTCACGCTGTGCGGATCGCGGCCATAGGCGTCGTCCAGCGCCGGCGATTTGGCATAGGCACTCGCCGCCGCGCCCAGCGCCACCGCGAAGTTGCGGCCGAGCGGCAGCGTATAGGCATAGCCCGCGGTAAGCTTGCTCACCCGGAACGGCCTGCCGGCGAGCGGCTCGGCGATGCCGAGCTGCTCCTCGCGCTCGAACAATTCGTCGTTGCGGACATTCTCGAACCGACCGAACACCGCGTGGCGCGGGGTCACCGCCCAGGTCGCCTCGACCAGCCAGGCGGGCAGCACGCGGCCGGGGGTGATCGCCTTTCGCGAATAGGCCGCGGTGACGTCGACGCCGTGCGCCGAATAGCTCGCGCTCGCGATCAGGCGGGTCTCGTCCTGGTCGGGATGCAGCGCCTCGGGGCTGTGGAGATGGCCGTAGCTGAGTTGCGCGCTCCACGCCGGCAACGGGTTCCAGGTGCCGCGCACCGACCAGCTGTCCAGCCCGGGGCGGTCGATGTCGTAGCGATACTCGTCCGGCTCGCGGCCCTTGAACGCCGACGCCTCGACCTGCCAGTGCGCCGCCGCCCAGCCGGCGGTGACGACGCCATAGGTGATGTGCGTCGAATCGAACCAGTGGTGCGTGATCGGCGCCTCGGGATCGAACCGTGCCGAGCCGCGATGCATGAAGGCGGCGGGGCCGAGCGCGGGTTCGCCAGGCAAGCCGGCATAGACGAACGCGTGGCCGCCGCCCGCGCCCGCCGCGACGTCGATCCGCCCCGACAGCTCCATGAACAGGTCGTGCGGATGCTGGCGGTCGACCAGCGCCAGACCGTGCGCGGTCTCGCCGGTGGCGAACAGGTCGGGATAGCCGCGCTGGCCCATCAGCGGATCGGCCGACAGCATCGTCCGCAGCGTCAGCCCGACGCGATCGGACAGCGGGTGCGCCGCCTCGACCATCGCCATCGACTGGACGAACGCCTCGTCGGCGCCGCGCGGACCGCCCTGGCGGGTCCAGCTCCCCCAGGCATAGCCGTGCGCCATCACCATCCAGTCGCCCGCGGCGACATGCACGCCGCGCATCCGGTCGGCGGCGGGCAGGCGCGACGTGCCCGATCCCGCGACCGAGATGCCGTCGCCCATCATCATGTCGGCGGGCATCGCCATCGCCGCATGGTCGCCCGCCGGCATCGTCATGCCGTCCAGCGCCTGCGCGGACAGCGCAGACGGCAGCACGGCCAGCGCCGCGCCGATCAGATACCGGTTCATTTCCGAAAACTCCGCTCGCATCGGTGGACGGGCGCGCCGGGGCGGGATGCCCCGGCCTGCGCCCGTCAGCCGCGCGGCGGGGGCGGATCGAAGCCGGTCGGGTGGCGGGGACGCGCGACGGCGAGCACGACCGCTGCCGGCTCCGCGGCGGCCGCCGGATGCGGAGCCGGCGACGCGATCGCGTCGGGCTGCACCGCGCAGCCGAGACAGGCGTGCGTCAGGCCGGGCGCCGATTCCGGGCAATGGCCCGGGGGCATCGCCATCGCCGCGGCATCGTGGCCGATGCGGACCGGCGACGCGGCGACCGCCGGCGTCATCGTGCCCAAGGCCATCAGGCCGACCAGCAGGAGCAGGAGACGCCGCATCGCTCCCGGATGCCCCGCGTCGCGCCGCTTGGCAAGCGCGCCGGCGGGCGCGACAAGGCGCGGATGCACAGCCTGCCCGTCCTTCTCCGCCTGTCGGGGCACCCGGTGATCCTGCTCGGCGCGGGCGACGGCGCCGATGCCAAGCGCCGGCTGCTCGATCGCGCGGGTGCGATCGTCGTCGGCGAAGCGGACGCCGCGGCGCTGGCGATCGTCGCGATCGAGGACGCGGCCGAGGCGCGGGCCGCGGTGGCGCGGCTCAAGGCGCGCGGCATCCTGGTCAATG
>CAZZZX010000300.1:0-4481 GCA_964658585.1 uncultured Novosphingobium sp. | reverse complement strand
GGGATTCAAGGGACAGGATTATATCGTCGCCGGCGCCGCGTTCACGCAGCAGACCTGTTTGCGGACGACACCGGAATCGCTTCGCCGCGAGATCCTGTATTCGGGATCGGCGAAGGGTGTGCTGACCCTGACCTATCGCGAGTTTGCGGGCGATGTCGCCCGCCCGGCCTTCACCCAGGATGCCACGTTCGATCTCACGGCCGGCAACGAGATCGGCTTCAAAGGCGCGAGGATCAAGGTGCTGAGCACCTCGAACACCGGCATCCGCTACATCGTCACACGTCCCTTCGGAGATCAGTAGAGTGCCACAGCCCCGCGGCAGCCGCGCAGGAGATATGTCGTGGGAGGATGCCGTCCAGCACGTCCTCGCGCAGTCGGGCGAGGCGATGCGATGTGCGGACATTGCCGAACAGGTCTCGGTCCTTGGACTGAAGCGCTCGATCGGCGCCAACCCGGCCGCTTCGATCGCAGCGATCCTGAGCAAGTCGCTGCAGGAGGAGGACACGCCGTTCCAGCGGGTCGGCCCCGGGCAATACACACTCCGCTCACAGCTGCGCGCGGCATCGGCGGCGGACAAGGTCGGCACCGACATCCGCGAGGAGACCGCCGAGACCGGAGCGCTCCGTGCCTTCGGCATGTTCTGGCGGCGCGACCATATCGTGTGGCGCGGCAAACCCAAGCTCCTCGGCCGCCAGGGCATCGCCGCCACCCGCGTCAACTTCGCCGGCCAGATCGGCGTCTACCTGCTCCACGATCGTGATCGGGTGATCTATGTCGGGCGCGCCAGCGACACGCTCGCCGCCCGTCTGTCGGCGCATACCATCGACCGGCTCGGCGGCCGCTGGGATCGCTTCTCCTGGTTCGGGCTCCGCAACGTCGGGCCGGACGGCGAACTGATCGACAGTCCCGTGCCGTGGAGTGAGACCGTGGTGATCGAGACGCTCGAGGCCCTCCTCATCGAGAGCCTTGAGCCTCCGCTCAATCGCCGCCGCGGCGACAACTTCTCCGGCGTCGAATATCTCCAGGCGATCGATCCCGAGATCGAGCGCATGGAGCAGAAGCGGATCATCGATCAGCTCTCGCGATCGATCGACGCCCGCGAGCCGTAAGGCAATCGGTCTCAGATGCCCGTAACCCGGACGATCTGCGCCCGAGCGCGGGTTCGGACTGTCTCCGCCCAGCCGATGAACTGCGTCATGCTGTCGACCTGATCGTCGTGGCGGCCGGCCGGGAATTGGACGACCTCGCTGCGTAGATCCGGAAGCCATTCCGCCTTGCGCGGCAAAAAGACGCGCCCGCTCTCGATCGCAATCGAATGGCGGGACACGCGCAGAGTTTTTTCGCCGTCGGGCACGATCGCGATCATGTTGGATGGACATCCGCTGGCTCTGAGGTCCTGGATCAACGATGTGCCCGCCCCCTTGTCTTCGATCAGGATCGTGCCCGCCATGAAACGGCGCTGTAGCTCGATCACGGTGCGCTTGAGCTCGGGGTAGAGCAACTTCTCGCGGTACAAGTCGATTAAATAATAATTATTGTTATGAACCATCCAGGTCGTACAAACTGAATAGTCGTTGAGCTCGCCATCCTTCTGCGCGGTGTCCCAGCTTTGAAACGCTCGAAGGGCACGGGTTGGAAGCTCGTCGTAGGGTTGGAACCAGGACCATTTTATGATCTCACCTTCAACTGGTATTGGCCGCTGCTGATATTGAGCCGAAAAGGCAAAGTTGCCGAGTTGCCGTCTGAGGTCCTCCAGCACCGACAGCGGCTCGCGGTCGGGGCTCAACACCTCGCCCACCTTGCGATGATGAAACTTGCCGGGGCCGATCGGGATGTCCTCGTCGATCTCGGCAATGGCCGGCAGATTGAGATGCACCCAGCCCTCCCCCTTGCTCAGTAGATGACCGACCAGATCCTCGGCGTGAAGCCGCTGCATCACGACGATGATGACGTCCGTGCTCTTGTTGTCGAGACGCGTGCTCATGCTGCCGTCGAACCAGGCGATGGCACCGTTCCGCTTGGCTTCGGACAAGGCTTCGTCGGCTTTCTGAGCGTCGTCCACGATCATCCAGTTGCCACCGAAGCCGGTAAGCGTGCCGCCGACCGACGTCGCCATCCGAAACCCGTTCATCGTGGTGAGAAACTCGGTATCGGCATTGCGCAGTCGACTGAGCCGCGTCCCGGGAAACGCCCTGTGGTACCAGGGGCTATTCATGATCTGGCGGCAGTCTCGCGCGTGCCTTGCGGCGAGGTCCTGCGAATAGCTCGCGCAAATAATACGCGCCGTCGGATCATGGCCAAGGATGAACGCAGGAAGCGCGACCGAGGCGAAGAGCGACTTGGTATGGCGGGGCGGGATGGTGATGATCAGTCTGCGGATCTCGCCGCGCAGGCAGCGTTCCAGTTGGAATGCGATCGCTTGTATGTACCAGTGCCGCCCGAGCTTTTGAGCGGGCAGGAGATAGTGGAACGATTTCTCGCAGAAGGCCATGAGATCGTTGCGCAGGATGGCGGTCAGGAGCCGCTCGGGATCGTCACTCCGCATCGCCGTCTCCTTTGCGACCCAGGAAGGCATCAAGGATGGCCTGGTCCTGTGCGGACAGATCAGGCTGCGGTTCAGCATCCTCCTCGACCCCAAAGAGGCGCAGCACCAGCTCGAGGACTTTGGAGGTCGCTCGATCGTTGCCCTTGATGCCTGCGTGCGTCAGTGCCTTCACGAGTGCACGCAACTTCGTAATCCGAACCGTCTTTCCATCAACGGTCGTCCTTATAGATTGCGCGAGCTCTTCGCGCAGTTCGGTCTTCAGGTTCTTGCTCTTGCGACCCCTTCCCCGGTGGTTTTCCTTGGGGCCGCCGAAGCGCGTCGCGACAGGCGGCTTCTTGTAGCCGACCTCATAATCGTCGCTCATGCCGCGTCTCCCCAACCGCAGTTGCGACGTTCGTCGGCGACTTCGGCGAAGGTGCGCCCGGTAGCGACATGGATGGCCGGCTTGCCTGTCGCGCGCACCGCACGCTCGACAGTCATGTCGACATAATAGGGATCGAGTTCTATACCGCGGCAGTGCCTGCCGGTCCGCTCTGCCGCGAGCAGAGCGGTACCGCTCCCGATACAGGCATCGAGTACGATGTCACCGCGGTGCGAACAATCGAGGATTGCGTCCGCAATGAGATCGATTGGCTTCGAGGTCGGATGCCGCTCGAGCATGCCGGTTCGGTCTTTTCCGAACGAGTTTGCGCCGGCATATGGCCAAATATTTGTCCGCGATCGACCGTGTCTGCCGAGTTCGACATTGTTAACGTGAGGCGCGACGCCCGCCTTGAACACGAACACTAGCTCATGCTGGCTCCTGTAAAATGAGCCGAGACCGCCCGACTTTTTGACCCAGACGCACAGATTGATGAGCTCGGAGAATATACCCTGGGTGCCATCGAGCAGCTCGCGCATATGGCGGAAGTCCATGAAGAGGTACGCCAGAGCGCCGTCGACGCTGAACCTTGCCACGCACCTCGAGATCGCAGCCAGAAAGGCCGTGAACTCGGCCTGCGACATCTCCCCGGATGCCATCGGGAACTCCGCGTGCTTGCCCACCCTCGATACATTGCCGCCGATAGGGACGTTGAAGGGAACGTCCGTTATCGACATGCGTGCTCGCTCGTCGCCCAGCAGAGCAACGTAGTTCGCCTCGTCGCGGGCAGGCCCGCCTCGTCCGTGTCGGCCTTCATGGTGATGCCGATGGCATCCTCACGCACATCGATACGCGCGACGAGGTCGAGCAGCGCCGGGCGAGCGGAGTGCGTCATCTCGGCGAGCGGCATCGCACGCGCGTCCGCCTGATCCTGAAGCTGGGCGATCTCATCGCTGGTCAGGCCGCCGCAGGCGATCTGTTCGCTTGCCGTGTTGTGGATGGCATCGGCGACCCGCGCGCAGACGAGCGTCTCGATGTCGCCGGCGCTGACACGCCATGCCGGGGTTGCGGAAGCGGCATCGCCATCGGTCTGCGATGCATAATAGCGATAGCGCTTGCCCTGCTTGACGGCGTGGCTCGGCGACATCCGTCGGCCAAGACCATCCCAGAGCAGTCCGGCGAGCAGGCTCGGCTGATCGACATTGGTGCCGTGCCGCCGCTCGACCCGCGCCTCGGCAAGGCGCGTCTGGACGCGATCGAATACGTCGTGATCGACGATCGGGGCATGCTGTCCGGGATAGGTCTGACCCTTGTGGACGACCTCACCGATGTAGAGGCGGTTCTTGAGGATCGCATAGAGCGCGCCGCGGCTGATCGGGAGCTGGCCATAGACCCGGCCATGGCGGTTGATCCGCTGCTTGCTGCGTACATTGTCGCGGTCGAGCTCGGCGACGAGCAGGCGACCTGAGCCGAGCTCGAGGAAGCGCTCGAAGATCATCCGGATGGTGTCGGCCTCGTGGGGCTCGACGATGAGCTTGCGATCCTCGAGCCGGTAGCCGAGCGGGATCGGACCGC
>CAZZZX010000299.1:0-4494 GCA_964658585.1 uncultured Novosphingobium sp. | reverse complement strand
CACGTCTTTGACGCGATTTTCGCGGCCTGCGGCGGGACGCTCGATGACGAGGTAACACTGCGGCCCGCGACAATCCTGGCACGTCATGCCTGGGGCGACGACCGACTCGACCTGTTTGCCGACGCCGACACCAGCGCCGATGCCATCGGTGCGTTTGCGGGCGCGCGCGAAGCGGCGGGCTACCGTGCCTTCCATGCCGAGGCAGCGCATATCTTCCGCACGCTCGACCGGCCCTTTCTGCGCGGGACAAAGACCAATCCGATCGGGCTCACCTGGCGGATGGGCCTCGCGGGGCTCGCCGATCTCTTCACGATCCGGCCCTATGAAACGCTGTGGAGCGCGCTGGGCGATCACTTCCGCGATCCCCGGCTGCGGCAGTTGTTCGGCCGCTATGCGACCTATGCGGGTTCCTCCCCATTCCGCACGCCCGCCACGCTGATGCTGATCGCGCATGTCGAGGCGAGCGGCGTGTGGCTGGTCGAGGGCGGGATGCACGCGCTGGCAAAGGCGTTGGAAGGGTTAGCCGAGCGCAACGGTGCCCGATTCCGCTACGATGCACCGGTCGCCGAAATCCTGGTCGATCGCGGCCGTGCGTGCGGCGTGCGGTTCCAGTCCGGCGAGCGACTCGCCGCCCGCGCTGTCGTCTGCAATGGCGATCCTGCTGCGATTGCCGATGGAGCGTTCGGCCTCGCCGCCGCGCGCGCCGTCCCGCGCGCGCCGCCTGCCCGACGATCGCTGAGCGCGATGGTGTGGACCGCGCGCGTCCAGGCGAGCGGCTTTCCGCTGGTGCGGCACAATGTGTTCTTCTCGCCCGATTATGCGCGCGAGTTCGCCGCGCTCGACGCCGGGCGACTCGCCGACGACCCGACCGTCTACCTATGCGCGCAGGACCGAGACGACCTCGGCAACGGCGCACCGCAAGATGGCGAGCGCATCCAGATCATTGTCAACGCGCCCGCCACCGGCGACCATAACCCCCTATCCCCAGCGGAGATCGACCAATGTACGGACCGGATGCAGGCCAGCCTGGCGCGAGCGGGGCTTTCGCTCGTGATGCCGCCGGCGCAGAGCGTGCTCACCACGCCGGCGGGGTTCGCGGGGCTGTTTCCCTCGACGGGTGGAGCCCTTTATGGACAGGCCTCGCACGGGTGGGCGGCGTCCTTCCGCCGGCCGGGGGCCCGGTCGAAGATCCCTGGGCTCTACTTGGCGGGCGGCGCGACGCATCCGGGCGCGGGCGTGCCGATGGCGGCATTGTCGGGCCGGCTAGCCGCCGCATCGCTCATCAAGGACCTCGCTTCGACGTCCGTGTCGATGCCCAGGGCTATGCCTGGTGGTATATCGACGCGCTCAGCGAAGACGGGCGCCACGGGCTGACGATCATCGCGTTCGTCGGCAGCGTCTTTTCGCCTTATTACAAGCTGTCGGGCCGGAACAACCCTGACAATCACTGCGCCATCAACGTCGCGATGAACGGCCCCGGCGGCGGCGCCTGGGCGATGACCGAACGGCCGCGCCACCGCGTCTCGCGCGATTCCAGCCATTTCGCGGTCGGCCCCAGCGCGCTGCACTGGGACGGGACAGCGCTGACGATCGACATCGCCGAGATCTCCGCGCCCATCCCGGCGCGGGTGCGTGGGCGTGTGCGCGTCTATCCATCGATGATCGGCGGTACGGCCTTTGCGCTCGACCCCGAGGGCCGCCACCGCTGGCACCCGGTCGCACCGCGTGCGCGCGTCGAGGTGGAGATGACGAGCCCGGCGATCCGCTGGAGCGGCGGCGGCTATTTCGATTCCAACTTCGGCGACGAGCCGCTCGAGGCCGGGTTCGACGACTGGCACTGGTCACGCGCACATCTTCGCGATGATGTAGCGGTATTGTATGAAGGCACCAGGCGCGGCGGCGACCCGTTCAATCTCGCGCTGCGGATGGACCGGCAGGGCAATTGGGAAGACGTCGCCCCGCCGCAACCCGCCCAGCTGCCGCGCACCGGCTGGCTGATCGATCGCCGCACCCGCGCCGATGCGGGGCATGATCCGCGCGTCATCCGCACCTGGATCGATGCGCCTTTCTACGCACGCTCAGCGCTCGAAACCGTGCTGTTCGGCGAGCGGGTGCAGGCGGTCCATGAAAGCCTCTCGCTCGGCCGGTTCCGCTCACCGGTCGTCCAGTCGATGCTCCCCTACCGGATGCCGCGCGCTTTCTGGTGAGGTATCGCGCTTCTTGTCAGCGGCGATCGACCGGCTGACCGAGACATATTGCCAGAGGCCAATGCCGAGCGCGACCGCGCCTGAAAAGGTCAGTTCGATCAGCCCGTAATATTTCGGATCGATCATGGCATCCTCCCCGGTGGTCGACGCGACAGCTACGCGCGACGATCCGCGCTGGCTTCACGCGACGCGCTGAACAAGCCCGGTTGCCGCCGCATCGGCAAGGATGTGATCGACCACCAGAGCGGCATTTTCCTCATGCGCCAGATGGCCGAGCCCTGGCAGCACCTCCACCCGCGCACCGGGAATAACCGACGCGACCTGCTCGACGCCTGACAGCGGGATCGCGGTGTCGCCCGCGCCGTGGATCATCAGCACCGACAATGCGAGCCGGGGCAGATCGGCATAAAGGGCATCAAGGTCCCACTCAGCCATCATCGTGATCGCGCCGGCACAGTGCCCCGCGCGGCGGAACAACCGGCCATAAAGCTCAGCGCCGGTTGCATCGACCCGCGAGCCGGTCGAACGCGCCAGGAACCGCCCAGCCTCCCCCTCACCCGCCGCGATCCGCGCGAAGATGTGCGGCGCGAAGGGATTGACGAAGAGCAGTTTGGCGAGGGTGGGGAAAATACGCGCCGCAAGCCCCGGAAACGGCATCAGCGCGGGGTTCAGGCCGATCAGCGCATCGGGTCGGGCGATGCCGTCCAGCACCATCCGCGCGCCGATCGCGGCGCCTGCCGAATGGCCGATGACGAGGCGCGGATCGACATCTAGCGCCCTCATCAGATCGCCCAGTGAGCGCGCCATCCCCGTCATCGAGAGCCCGCCGGCCGGGCGCCCACTGGTAAAGCCATGCCCCGGCAGATCGGGCGCGACCACAGTGAAGTGGCGTGCAAGCAGCGGCGCCACGTCGCGCCAGCTATGCGTCGCGGCCCCCGTGCCGTGGATCAGCAGCACCACCGGGCCATTGCCCATCACCTGGACATGGAAGCGCACCCGGCCAGCGTCGACAAAGCGGCTCGCTGCGTGGTTGGGCCAGTCGCGGCCGTCGGTCTGCCAATCGGGGCGGTCGCTCAGCATGATTGGGCGTCTTTCACGGCGGCGTGCATGGCGTTCGCATCGGCACGCGGGAGCGGCAGGTAGCGCGCGCCCATCGCGGCGGCAAGCGCGGCGCCCTCCGGTCGGGGGCGTGGGGAAATATCGACCAAGGCGGAGCGGACACCACTCGCACCGATCGCGCGGGCTGCTGAAAGGGCATCGGCCTCGGCGGTGGCGCGGACATGGCTGCCATCGGCGGCGACATTGGCGCGCCCGTCGGTCAGCACCACGACGAACGGTGTGCGGCCCCGCTTGCGCGCATCCTCGGCCAGGTCGCGGGCGGCATTCAGCCCGGCGGCGATCGGCGTACCACCCCCGCCCGGCAGATCGGCGAGCGAGCGTTTGGCCCGAACCAGCGAGCGCGTCGGCGGCAGCAGCAGATCGGCGCCGCTCCCGCGAAACGCGACCAGCGCGACCTGCGCGCGCTTCACATAGGCCTCGGCCAGCAGCAGCTCGACCGCGCCCTTTGCCTCGGCCAGCCGGGTCAGCGCCGACGAGCCCGACGCATCGACCGCAAAGATCGTCGTTGCCTCCGCCCGGCTTTCGAAACGGCGGATGCGCAGATCGTCGCGACGGATGCGGACACGGCGATCGTCGACCGCATTGTCACTACGCAGCTTTTGCCACGGCGCCGCTGCGCGCAGCGTATCGATCAGGCTCAGCCGCAGCCCGCCGCGCGGCACCCCGGCGCGCACCCCGACCGGGCGCCCGCGGGTCTTGGATCGCTGGCGCTCGCCCTTACCGCGCCCCCGGCTGACCGATCCGCGCCGCTGCCCGCCACGGGCGATCTCCGCAAGCAGGTTTTTGGGAAGGCTTGCCAGCGCTGCGGCGAGCACGACGTCTTCCATCGGGCCCTGCTCGGCAGGTTCCTCCTCGGCACGCTGCTGCTCGCCTTCAGGCGGTGGCGGCGGGGCTTCTTCCTCGGCCGGTGGGGCTTCTTCGGCCGGTGGCAGCCGCGTCGCGCGCGGGCCGAGCACCAGCCGTGCGGCGAGCGCCACGTCTTCCTCGCTGATCGTCGTCCGCCCGGCCAGCGCTGCCGCCGCACGCGCCGCCCGCAGCGTAAAGATCGGTGCGCGCGCCGAGTCGATTCCTAGAATCGCGGCCGTCGCGGCAATCGCTTCCAGCGCATCGACCGACGCCGGTTCTGTCCGGCCCGGCGACACACGCGCGACCGGCGGCAAGGCGCGCG
>CAZZZX010000298.1:0-4496 GCA_964658585.1 uncultured Novosphingobium sp. | reverse complement strand
CCCGAGGGCATCATGGTCGCGATCTGGGGGCAGGAGACCAATTATGGCGGCTATACCGGCAACTTCGATCTCGCCAACTCGCTCGCCACGCTCGCCTATGAGGGGCGCCGCCGCGCACTGTTCGAGAGCGAGCTGATCGCGACGCTCAAGCTGATCGATCGTGGCATCCCGCGCTATCAGCTCAAGGGCAGCTGGGCGGGGGCGACCGGCTATCCGCAGTTCATGCCGTCCGCCTATCTCCGCCTCGCGCGCGACGGCGACGGCGACGGCAAGGCGGACATCTGGACGAGCCCCGCCGATGCGCTCGCCTCGATCGGCAACTATCTGGTCAATGCCGGCTGGCGAGCCGGCGAGCCCTGGGCGGTCGCGGCCGAGGTTCCGGGCGGCTTCGATCGCGGGGCGGTCGCGACCCGGCTCACCGCGCCGCGCTGCCCGCGCGTTCATGTCCGCCACAGCCGCTGGCTGACGATGCGCGAGTGGCGCGCGCTCGGCGTCCGCCAGATCGCCGGCGCGAACGTGGCGGACGACGAGCAGGCGACGCTGCTCGAGCCAGACGGTCCCGGCGCGACCGCCTATCTGGCGTTCGGCAACTATCGCGCGATCCTCGATTACAACTGCTCGAACTTCTACGCGCTGTCGGTCGGCCTGCTGGCGGATGCGGTGGCGGGGTGACTTGGCCGAGATCCGCTTTTTGGTTCGCGTAATCCGGAGGGCCGGGGTGACGGGCTGGGGCCTGCTCGGCCTCGTCCTCCTCCTCCTCCTCGCAGGTTGCGCGGGCAACCTACACCGCGCCTATCCCGACACGCCGGTGAAAATCGGCCGACCCTACAGCGCCGCCGGCCGCACCTGGATCCCCGCCGACGATCCGCGCTACGACACGATCGGCGAGGCGAGCTGGTACGGCAGCTACGAGCAGGGCCGCGCGACCGCGAGCGGCGAGCGTTTCGACAAGCGTCGCGTCTCGGCGGCGCACCCGACCCTGCCGCTGCCCTCCTATGTCGAGGTGACGCGGCTCGATACCGGGCAGCGGATGATCGTGCGGATCAACGATCGCGGGCCCTATGCGCGCGATCGCATCATCGATCTCAGTCGCGAGGCGGCGCACGATCTTGGCATCGACCGTGCCGGCCACGCGCTCGTCCGCGTCCGCCGCGTGACGCCGACGCGGGCGCAGGCCAACGCGCTGAGACGCGGCTATCCGGCGATGCTGGCGAGCGTGACGCCGACCGCATCGCCGCTCGGCCGTGGACCGGCCCCCCGGCCGTCGCCGCCGCGGCCGATCCTCGGAACCGTGGCGCCGCCAGCGCCGCCGGTGCCGATCGCCTACGAAGTCCTCGTCGCCACGCCGGCCGATCCAGATGCGGCGGATGCGCTCGCCTCGGGACTCGCCGACGCCGGCGCGCACGTCGTCGCGGCGAGCGGTGGCTATCGGGTCGTCGCCGGACCGTATCCGGATGCCGCGACCCGCGCCGCGGCGCTGGCGCGGCTGCGCGCGCGCGGCTATGTCGGCGCGGTCGCGCTCGATGCGGCGCCCGAACCCCAGGAACCGAACGGATCGTCCCTGCCATGAAGCCTAATCCCGGTATCGCGTTCGCCAGTCTGCTCGTCCTCGCAGCACCCGCGCTCGCCGCCGCGCCACCGTTCGACACGCCCGCGCCGGTCGCCTTCCTGCAGGACATGAATTCGGGCGCGATCCTGCTCTCCAAGCAGCCCGATTATCGGATGCCGCCGGCGTCGCTCGCCAAGATGATGACGGTCTATGTGGCGTTCGATCTCATCAAGCGCGGCGAGCTGAAGCTCGACACCAAATTCACGATGCGTCCCGAGACCTGGCAGAAATGGCATAGCCAGGGCTCGACCATGTTCCTCTCGGCGGGCGAGCAGGTGTCGGTGGCGGACCTGCTCTCGGGCATCATCACGCTGTCGGGCAACGACGCCTGCATCGTGCTGGCGGAGGGCATCGCCGGCACCGAGCCCGCCTTCGTCAGCCTGATGAACCAGCAGCGCGACGCGCTCGGCATGAAGAACTCGAACTTCGGCACCGCCAATGGCTGGCCCGACGCCGGCGTCACCTTCGTCACCGCGCGCGATCTCGCGACGCTGGCCGAGGCGACGATCCGCAACTTCCCCGATCTCTACAAGACCTTCTACGCCAAGCCCAATTTCGCCTGGGGCAAGACGATGGGCGGGGCCAATATCAGCCAGGAGAATCGCGATCCGATCCTGGGCAAGGTGCCCGGCGCGGACGGGCTGAAGACCGGCCATACCGACGAGGCCGGCTATGGCTTTACCGGATCGGCCGAGCAGGGCGGCCGGCGGCTGGTGATGGTGCTGGCCGGCATGAAGAGCTGGGACGAGCGTGTCCAGCAATCGGTCGCGCTGATGAACTGGGGCTTCGCATCGTGGCGCCTCAAGCCCCTGTTCGCACGAGGCAAGGAGGTGACGACCGCGCAGGTACAGGGCGGCGCCTCGTCCACCGTCGGGCTGGTCGCGCCACGTGACCTGTCGGCGACGGTGCCGCTGGGTATCGGCGGCATCGTCGGCGCCAACGCCAAGACCGCCGCGCCGCCGATGAAGATCGTCTATGACGGTCCGATCAAGGCGCCGATCAAGGCGGGTCAGCACATCGCCGATCTCGTCGTCTTGGGGGACACCGGCGATCAGGTGATGCCGCTGGTCGCCGAGAAGGATGTCGGCGAGGCGGGCTTCTTCGGGCGCATCTGGGCGTCGATCAAGGCGCTGTTCGGGCTGGCGTGAGAAGGTCGCGGCCGTTCTATGCCGCTCGGCACGGGCGGGCGAGGATGCGTGCGCCTTGACGGCCCGTTTCATCACGCTCGAAGGCGGCGAGGGCGTCGGCAAATCGACCCAGGCGCGCGCGCTCTCCGCGGCGCTGCGCGCGCGCGGCCATGACGTCGTCGAGACGCGCGAGCCCGGCGGCAGTCCGGGTGCCGAGGCGATCCGCGCGCTGCTGCTCGAAGGCGCTGCCGAGCGCTGGACGCCCGGCGCTGAGGCGCTGCTGTTCGCCGCGGCGCGTGCCGATCATGTCGCGCGCACGATCCGGCCTGCGCTGGCGCGTGGCGCCTGGGTGGTGTGCGATCGCTTCCTCGACAGCTCGCTCGCCTACCAGGGTGGGCCGGACGGCATCGCACGCGACGCGCTGATGACGCTGCACCGCGTCGGCTCGAACGGCCTGCTGCCCGATCTGACCCTGCTGCTGACCCTGCCCGAGGATGAGGCGCTGGCGCGCGCGCAGGCACGCGACCGCGACGGCGGCGATCGCTTCGGCGCGCGCGACGCTGCGTACCATGCCCGGGTCGCGGCGGCTTTCCGTGCGCTGGCAGCGGACATGCACGATCGCTTTCGCATGATCGATGCCCGGGGGGAGCCCGGCGACGTGACGATACGCCTCCTTGCCGCGCTGGACGACCTGTGACCCTTTACGGCCACACCGACCAGATCGCCGCCTTCGCCGAGGCGCGGATCGCCGGCCGACTGCATCATGCCTGGCTGCTCACCGGCCCCGAGGGCGTCGGCAAGGGCAGCTTCGCGCGCGCCGCGGCGCTGCGCCTGCTCGCCGATGCCGCCGGGCCGGCGGTGAACCTGCCCGCGCTCGCCACCCCCGAGGATCATCGCATCGCCCGGCTGTGGCGCGCGGGCAGCCATCCCGACACGATGACGCTCGAACGCCTGTATCGCGAGAAGACCAAGGATTTCGCGCGCTCGATCACTGTCGATCAGGTCCGTGGCCTCTCGCGGCTGTTCGCCACCGCGCCGAGCTATTCGCCATGGCGCGTGGTGATCGTCGATGCCGCCGACGATCTCGAGCGCGCGGGTGCCAACGCGCTGCTCAAGCTGCTGGAGGAGCCGCCCGGCGATAGCCTTTTCCTGCTGGTCAGCCACGCGCCCGCGCGCCTGTTGCCGACCATCCGCTCGCGCTGCCGGGTGCTGCGCTTCGCGCCGCTCGACGATGACGCCATGACCGCGGCGCTGCGTGTCCCGCTTCCCGATGCCGAACCCCCGGAGCTCGCCGAGCTGGTCGCGGCCGGGGATGGCGCGCCGGGTCGCGCGCTGCGCTTCGCGGGGCTCGACGTCGCCGGGCTCGATCGCGCGATGGACGCGCTGATCCGCTCGGGCGACCGTGACAATGGCGAGCGTTCGGCGCTGGCACGCGCGCTCTCGGGCAAGGCGGCACAGGCGCGTTACGAGCTGTTCCTCGATCGCGCGCCGTCGCGGATCGCCGCCGAGGCGCGGCGCCTGACCGGCGAACCGCTCGCCCGCGCGATCGCGGCGTGGGAACAGGCGCGTACGGTCGCCGGCAGCGCGGTGCGACTCTCCGCCGACCCGCAGGCGACGGTGTTCGAGCTTGGCGGGCTGCTTGCGTCGCTTGGCCAAAACGCGCAACGGGACGCGCGATGAGCGATCCTTTCTACATCACTACCGCGATCAGCTATCCCAATGGCCGCCCGCATGTCGGCCATGCCTATGAAGCGATCGCG
>CAZZZX010000297.1:0-4501 GCA_964658585.1 uncultured Novosphingobium sp. | reverse complement strand
AGAAGCGACGGGTCGGGGATCACATGCGCGCCGATCGACGCCAGCAGCACTGCCGCGCCGCCTGGCGCAATCAGCGGGCCGATCGCATCGCAGAGGTCGAGCGACGCCACCAGATTGATGCGCAGGATCTCAGCCGATCCGGCCATGGTCGGCGAGACGCCGGCGGCATGGACGAAGACATCCACGGTGCGCGCGCCGATCACGGCGACCAGACGATCGACGGTCTCGCGCTGGCTGAGATCGCCCGCACAAATCTCGCCACGGCCCGCAAAACCGGCGAGCCCGGTCTCGTTGAGATCGCAAAGGATAATGTCGCAGCGTTCCAGCATGGCGGTCGCGACCGCATGCCCGATCCCGCTGCCGGCGCCTGTGACGACCGCCAGTGGCCGCCCGTGTCCGTCGGTCATCGCCTGCCCGTCCTCATCGCCCTCTCCTGGCCCGGATGTTTCGGGGACATTGCGAAGGTCGTGTCTTCGATCGATTGCCCTAGCGAGTAAAGCGATTTCCGATACCGCAATCGGGCGGTACCGCCCGCGCGACGGGGCCGAGACCGAAGCCGACGAGATTGCGACGAGCAGGAAGAGCGTCGGGACCCGCCCGCGATAGTCATCGGGGGCGTCTCCTGCAAAACGGCTAGCAGCGGCCAAGCCGGAAAGGCGCGGATTCGGCTCGCCGGGGGCAGCTCGGTCGGGACGAAGCACCTCGTCAACAGGTCGTCGGGAGTATGAGGTCCATCCCATCTGCCGGACGAAATCCAATACCTTAATTCATCGTCCGGGGATCTCCCGCGGTTGACGCTCCCCTCCCGATCGCTCATCCCGCTGCATCAATGCTGCATCAATAACGTGACGAGGATGAGGATGACGGTGCCCGAGGAGCCCCTGCTCGTGTCGCGCGACGGAGCGACGGGTCGGATCGTGCTCAACCGGCCGGATCAGCTCAACGCGCTCACGCCCGAGATGCTGCTCGGCATTCCGGTGGCGCTTGCCGGTCTGGTCCGCGACGGCGCGCGGGCGATCCTGGTCAGCGGCAATGGGCGCGGTTTCTGCTCGGGCGCGGCGCTGCGCGCGCGGGGTGCCGATCCGGTCGATCTCGGCGAGAGGATCGAGACCTATTACAGTCCGTTGGCACGCGCGTTCGCGGATTGCCCGGTACCGATCGTCACCGCGATCAACGGGGCCGCAGCCGGCGCCGGAGCCTCGATCGCGCTTGCCGGCGATATCGTGGTGGCGGCGCGATCGGCTTATCTGATGCTGTCCTTCGCGCGGATCGGACTGGTTCCCGACGCCGGCGCGACCTGGCTGGTGGCGAGGTCCGCCGGCCGTCTGAGGGCATTGGAGATGGCGTTGCTCGGCGAGAAACTAAACGCCGAGGACGCACTCGCCTGCGGGCTGGTCACGCGCGTAGTCGAGGACGCGGCGCTGGCCGAGACCGCCGGGTCGCTCGCCACGCGGCTTGCCGCGATGCCGACGCTCGCGATGGGCATGATCCGCCGACAGATCCGAACGGCGCTCGACGATGGGCTCGAGGCGACGCTCGAGGCCGAGCGCGTTCATCAACGCCGCGCAGGTTTCACCGAGGACTATGCCGAGGGGGTCCGCGCCTTTGGCGAGAAACGGCCGCCCGTCTTCCACGGTCGATGACGAGTCACGAGGAGAGAGACATGGCGAAATATCTGGTGCTGGCGCTCAACGGCCCGAGCGAGGGCCAGGACGAGGCGTATAATCGCTGGTACGACGAGGTGCATCTCCCCGAGCTGCTGGCAGTGCCCGGTATCGTGAAGGCGACGCGCTACAAGATCGTGCAGAGCAACCAGCCATGGCCCTATGTCGCCGCCTACGAGATCGAAACCGACGATCTCAAGGCGACGCTTGGTGCGATGCAGGCGGGCATGGGCCCCTTCCCCGACTCGTTCCAGCGCGACGGATCCGGCAATATATTGGCGATGGCGCTCGGCGACTGAGCCGCGAGCCCGGCGGGGCGACGCCTCAGCAGTCGGCCGGTTCGGTGACGGTATAGCGAGCGACGATGCCGCGCATCGCCTGATAGCCGTCCTGCACCGCATTGCCGATCCGGCCGCCCTTGCGGCTGTCTCCGATCAGGAAGCAGGACAGACCGTCCGCGACCAGCATCTCGGCCAGGTCGCGATTGGGGTCGCGCCCTTGCGCGAGCAGCAGACGGGTTGCCGGTATCGTCCGCGTCGCGCCGTCGCCATCGGCGAGCGTGACGCTGTTCCGGCCGGCCGCCAGGATGTGGTGGCGCTCGACGATCTCGATACGCTCATGCGCCGTCAGCCGTCGGACGAGGGTCAGGCGATAGACGGCCTCGGCCGAGCGCGCGAGCTGATCGGTGCGCGATCGCGTGACCAGCGTCACGCACGCACCCCGATGCGCCGCGAACTCCGCCGCCTCGCAGCCCGTCTCCCCGCCGCCATAGACCACGACATGTTCGTCGGGCGCGAAGACGATGTCGGTATCGCCCATCAGCAGGTCATACGCCTCGACCACCATCGCATCGTCGAGCCCTTCGATCGGGTGCAGGCGGTTGCGCGTTCCGGTCGCGACGATCGTCACGTCGGGACGGATGGTGGCGAGCGTGGCGGCGGTCACCGCCTCCCCGCGATGCTGGCGGACCGGGCTCGCATCGAGCCGACGCTCGAGATAGTCGCGGTAGCGCAGCAGCAATTCCTTGCCGGGCGGTGCGCCCGACGCGATCAGGCCGCCGCCCAGCGTCTCGCGCGCCTCGTAAAGCTCGGTCTCGAACCCGGCGCCCGAAAGCATCAGCGCGGTGCTCATCCCGCCCGGCCCCGCCCCGATCACGACCGCCGTACGGCCCGCGCCCAGATCGGCGGGGATCGGCGCGTCGAGTTCGCGACCGGCGCGCGGATTTTCCGCGCAGCAGATGCGATCGAGATTTTCCTGCGCGATGCAGAAATTGCAGGTGGTGCAGGGCCGGATGAGATCCGGCCGCCCCGCCGCCGCCTTGCTCGGCCACGCCGGATCGGCGAGCGAGGGCCGACCGAGCGCGACGAGATCGCAATCACCGTCGATCAGCGCCTGCTCCGCGGTCCCGGGCAGGCGGATCTGGCCGACGCCGATCACCGGTACCCCGGTCGCCTCGCGCAGCCGGCGCGCATAGGGCAGGCGCCACCCTTCGGGCGCGGACATCGGCTCCATCACCTTGTCGAACGCCTCGGGGCCTCGCCCGGTCGATGCGTGGAGCATATCGACCCCGCCCGCGACGAGGCGCCGGCAGATCTCCTCGTTATCGTCGATCGAGAGGCCGCCCTCGACGAACTCGTCGGCCGAGATGCGGTAGCAGAAGACCTTGTCGCCGATCGCCGTCCGCACCGCCTTCACCACCGCCAGGGGAAAGGCCAGCCGCCGCTCGGCATCGCCGCCCCAGGCGTCGTCGCGATGGTTGCTGAACGGCGAGAGGAATTGCGAAAGCAGATAGCCGTGCGCGCCGTGCAGTTCGATCCCGTCATAGCCCGCCCTCACCGCCCGCCGCGCCGCCGCGCCGAACGCGTCGACCAGATGGCGGATCTCGTCGTCGGTCATCTCCTCGACGACGACCTTGCCTGGATCCTTTCGCGAGACGACCCGGCTCGGCCCCTTGGGGACGCCGCCGGCGATATATCTGGGCAACGCCCAGCGGCCGCCATGCTGCAGCTGGATGAACGCCTTGGTCCCCGAGGCATGAAGCGCCTCGACGAGCCGGACGTGACCCTCGACATTGCGATCCGTGTCCAGCGAAAGCTGATGCACCTCGGTGCGGCCGGTGGCGGGATCGACCGAGGTGAACTCGACGATGACGAGCCCGAAACCGCCGCGTGCACGCTCCTGATAGAAGGCGATCTGGTCGGGCGTCACCGTCCCGTCGGTGCCGCCGAGCGAGGTCGACATCGGCGCCATCACGACGCGGTTCTCGAGCGTGAGCGTACCGAGCGCGAAGCCCGAAAAAAGCTGCGGATACATGCTGGCCAAGAGCGGCGACCTCCCCGCCGGCATCCTAGCATGGGCGGTGAAAGCCTGCCATAACCGATAACTCAAATAGAAACGGGAGCACCTGATGAGCCAGGACGACGAGCGGCTGCGGCGCGGCGTGGAGATGATGAAGGCGGTCTATGGCGATGTCGTGTCGGTGCCGCCGGGGATCGAGGACGTCCCGTTCCAGAACCTTATGCTCAAGAACCTGTTCGGCGAGGTCTGGGCACGCGACGCGATGAGTGTCCGCGACCGGCGCCTCATCATCATCGGCGTGATCGCCGCGGTCGCCGCCGACGCGTCGCTGATCGACATTCAACTGCGCGCCGCGCTCGCCAATGGCGAACTCCAGCGCGACCAGTTGCGCGAGATCCCGCTGATCCTGACCCAGTATATCGGCTATCCGCGCACCGTGCCGGTGATGATGACGGTCGAGAAACTGCTCGCCGAGACGGCCGCCGCCTAGCGGCCTTCTCTCGGGACGGCGCAGACCGTCCGAACCAGCTCGCCGGCAC
>CAZZZX010000296.1:0-4509 GCA_964658585.1 uncultured Novosphingobium sp. | reverse complement strand
CCGTGGTGCGGACGCTGCGTTCACACCAGTTCGACATCGTGCATGCGGTGGACTGGCCGTTCTTCATCCCGCTTCGACTTGCGCGACGCCTGGCATCGAATTCGAGAATGTTCGCGACAGTTCACGGTTCTGAGATATTCTACATGCAGCATGCCAAGCGGAAGATCGTGCTCGGCGCGATCGGTTTCTGGGCTGGCGATTGGCTGACGTGGATCGCCAACAGCGCGTACACGGGAAACCTTCTGCTGAAGGCGTTTCCGATCATCCGCCCCGATCATGTCCGTTCAATCCCACTCGGAGTATCAGCACGCTGGATCGCCGGGCAGGTTGGTCGCGACGTCGCACGCTCACGGTTCGATGTCCAACCCGATGCCGTGGTGATCGTGTCGCTCGGCCGCGTCGTGCCCCGGAAAGGCCACGCCATCGTCGCGGAAGCGCTCCGCCAGGCTCCTCACCAGGCGACAGCGCGGATCGTCTGGTGGATCATAGGACCTCTTCTCGATGACGATTACGCCCGGGAGCTGCGTGGCGCGCTGGCGAGTTTGCCGGTGCAAGCCATCCTATTCGGCGCACTGCCGAGCGAGGAGGTCCGCGCTCGGCTCTCCGCCGGCGATCTCTTCTGCCTCCCTGGTTATCAGGACAAGGCCGGGACGGTCGAGGGGTTCGGTCTCGTGTTCCTGGAGGCCGCGGCCTACGGCGTCCCGTCGATCGCGACATGGTCCGGTGGGATTCCGGATGCGGTCGAACATGGGGTCACTGGGCTGCTCGTTCCGGAGCGTGATCCTGCTGCGCTGGCCGAGGCCGTGACCCGACTGACCTGCGATGACGCGCTGCGTTCCCGAATGGCCGCGGCTGCGAAAGACAAAGCGGTGAAGGCGAGCTGGGATCATGTCATGCAAACCAGCTATGCCAGCGGGTAGAACGAGTGGCGGTCTCGGGCCGGTCCTCGCCGAACCGCGAGGCGTTGTTGACGAGCAGCGTAGACGGACCGGGGCGGTAACCGGTTGCGATCTCGCGGTGTTCCGCGTTACGTGAGTTTCTTCCCATGGCATCTTTCATCAATGCTCGCGCTGCGCCTAGCATGCCCTATGCGAGGCTTAGGAGATAAGCATGCGGCGAATATTCCTCGGTCTGGTGATCCTTGGCTTCGGGCTGCTCTTCGTCCTGGGCGGCGTGACGCTCGACTGGCTGGGCTGGCGCTACACGCTGGATGATGGGCCCTTCATCACGAAGATCCACCCGGCGACCTATATCCTGGTGATCGCTGCCCTGTTTGCGCTCTTCCACTCGCCCTATCGTGTCATCCAGCTCTTCACCAACCGCATCTTCCTGCTCTACCTCGCCGCGACCTTCATCCTCCTGTTGCGCGCGATCCTCTTCCAGATGGGCGGCGTGACAGGCGGCGAGCTGACGATGGTGCTCACCAACTTCGTCACGACCGGGCTGGCCCTGATCTGCGCGACCTGTCTCACTCCGGCCGATCTCGCCAAGGGGGCGCTGCCGATTCGCGGCTTCTTTGTCGTGAATTCGTTTATGGCGCTGGCCGAACGTGCACAGGGCCACCGCTTCATCCCGAGCTTCCTCGATACACTGCACGAGCCCCGCGCCGCGGCGCTCGTCGCGCATCCGTTGAACGGTTCGCTGCTGACCGGACTGATGATCGTCCACCTGGTAACGGCGCGACGTGGTGCGCATCCGGTCTGGCACCGGCTTCCCGAACTGGTTCTTCATGGGATCGCCATGTTCGCCTTCGGCGGCCGCTCGGCGATCGTGTTCACCCCCACGATCCTGCTGCTCAGCGCCATTTTGGGACGCAATCGGACCGGTCTCGCGCGTCTGACGATCATGCAACGCGCCCTGCCGCTGGCCGTGCTGGCGTTGGGCATCGGCCTCATCTTCCTGCCGATCCCGTTTGTCGACCAGACGCTGGATCGATTCTCGAACGACAATGACAGCGCGAATACCCGGAACGGCGCGATGCAGTTTTTCATGGCGCTGCCGAAAGCGAACATCCTGGCAGGGATCGACATCAACCAGCGCATGACGTTCGCGGCGTTCTTCCATACCGCGCAGGGCATCGAATTGTCGTGGCTCGCGATCATCATCACCTTCGGTCTGGCCGCGGCGCTGCCGATGATGATCGCGTTCCCGCTCTTGCTGTACCAGACTTCCCGGTCGCTCGATCGCTCGGCCTTCTACATGGCCGCGTTCTTCCTGGTCGTGACGGCGGGCTCGCTGTCGATCGGGAGCAAGTCGCTGCTAGTCGCGCAATGTTTCGTGATGATGTTCGTGCTGAGCCAACATGTCCTCCCGGTACGCCGCGTTGCTGAGCCGGAGCCCAGCCGCGAACGCCCTGACGAAGACCGGTTCGTCGACCTGTTCGATACATGATCGCGAGGCCAGCGTGAGATCGGCGGCGGCCGATCCTATCGGTCTAGCCGCCGCGCCAGCGCCAGATAGCGGGCACTGACCACCGGCCAGGCCCGGCGCTCGAGCGTGAACCGGCGATAGTCCAGCGCGCGGTCATGCCATACCGGTGAAGGTGTCGCCGCGAACGCCAGGACCGCTTTCTCGACGGCCGCCGCGGTCGGTTCGCCTGCGATGCGGATCGCGGGCATGCCCTCGTCGAGCAGCGTGCCGATGCCGCCGACATCGGTCGCGATTACCGGCCGCGCGTTCGACGCGGCGAGCAGCGCGACGCCGCTCTGCGAGAAGAAGGTCGAATACGGCATCAGCAGCGCGTCGCAGGCACCGATCAGCGCCGGCAGGTCCGCGTCGTCGACGAAGGCGATGCGCATCTCGACGACGCCGGGTGCCGAGCGGGCGAGCGCCAGGCATTCGTCGGCATAGGCGCGGTCTTCGCGGTGCGCCTCGCCTGCGACCAGCAGGCGGATATCGGCACCGGCGGCATGCGCCGCGATGACCCCGCCGATCGCCTCCAGAGTGCATTTGTTGCGGCGGATCGTGCCGAAGGCGAGCAGCGCCCCTCGCGCGGGCGGGGCGACCGGATCGCCCATCACAAACACGCCGTGGTCGATCACCTCGACCGGCGTCGCGACGGCGGGAAACACCTCTTGGAGCTTGGCGCGGGACGGCACGCTCAGCACGATCACCGAGCTTGCGAGATGATAGCAGGCGCCGTGGGCGGCGCGCTCCAGCCATCGCCAGCGCGACGCGAGGCTCCACGCATGCGGCACGGGATCGTGCGCGACGAAGATGATGCGGGCGCCGCTCAGCCTGAGCAGGGCCAGCATCGGGATGCTGAAGACCAGCGGATCGGGTATCGAGACGATGAAGACCCGGTTCGAGACCCGGGCTCGCAGCAGTCCGGCGGCGGCGCCCGCGATGCGGCCGAGCGATCGGAGCGCCCGCCGGATCCCGTGCCCGCCCGACAGTTCGCGCATCGGCCTGATCCTGCGCAGCCCCGGACGCGGGGCCTCGAACGCGGGTGCGTCGACCAGCGGCGAGACGAACGTGACCTGCGCGCCGAGATCGACCAGCGCATCGACGATCTCGCGGATGAACAATCCCGAACCGGAGGTCCAGGCGCGGGTATAGACGCAGAGCGCGACATCGCCCTTCGTGCCCGCCGCGTCCCTGATCCCCCGGTCCATCGGGAGCGGGTTTCGCACGACGCTGTGCCCCGATACAATCCAAATGGTGGCGTCTGCCGCTCCCGGGCATTGCGTCAGCCCCAAAAGCGGGTAGCAACGTAGCGAGAGGCGACTTGCCCGTGCGGGTCCGGGTTTGAGCCGAGCTTTCGAGACCGCCGTCGGACGAGCATGGAGGGCGCGATGGAGAGCAGCGTAGAGCCCGGCAATCGGCAGAATCGTCCGCAGCGGCCGAAAGGGGGTGGCCCGGTCGGCCTTGCCCCGAGGCCCCGTGTGCCGCGTCGACGCGCGCGAGGCGGCGGCATGTCGGTCCCACCGTCGGTGGAACTTATCATCTTCGCGATGTGCATCTTCCTGTTGTCGAGCCCCTTCACCTTCTTCCTGATCGGTCAGGACCCCAGCGTCGCGGTCGTCCGCAACATCGCGAATATGCGGCAGGAAGACAATTCGCAGCTGCTGCTCTATCTGGTGCGGTTCGCGGTGGTCGCGACCGCTTTCGTGTTCGCCTTGGCGCGGTGGAACGTCATGCAGGGCAGGTGGCGTCGCCTGCTGCCGCTCGCGCCGTTCGTCGGCTGGGCATCGTTGAGCATCGTCTGGTCCGAAAACGTCTCGGGGAGCTGGCACAGCATCCTGTCACTGGTCTCGCTGATCGCCGCCGCTTTTCTGATCGTCCAGCGGCTTTCTGCAGCCATGCTTACCCGCTCGATCCTGCTGGCCGGGCTGATGATGGGCATCTGTTCCATCGCGTTCGTGTTCGTCCTGCCGGACTATGGCGTCCATCAGTTCACCGACGCTTCGCAGAGCGTGCATGCGGGCGCTTGGCGCGGCGTCTACATCCACAAGAACTTCCTCGGGCATGTCGCCGCGATCTTCGCGGCCGGCGCCAAGAACGAGCTGC
>CAZZZX010000295.1:0-4509 GCA_964658585.1 uncultured Novosphingobium sp. | reverse complement strand
CGACCACATGGTGCGCTTGATCCGCGGCTTGCCGCGCAGCGTCATCAACGCGTCCTGTAGCGTCTGCGAGGAGGACAGCTTGCGCATCCCGACGCTTTCCGCCTTGTTGGTCGGCACGCGCAGCGTCATGCGTTCCTTCTCGAAGCGCAGCACGTACAGCTCGAGCTTGGCCCCCGCGATCTCCTGGCTCTGCAATTCGATCACGCGGCCCACCCCATGCTTGGGATAGACGACATAGTCGCCGACATCGAAGCTCAGCGCCTTGGCAGCCATAACGTACCTTTCCGGAAAACGGTCATCCGGTCGCCGCGCAGTCCGCATCGCTCTCCGCACGATGCGGCCGCGGGCGATCCGATATCACCCACATCGAAGACACAGGAACGAGGAACCGACCGCACGCACGCGTGGTCCGTCGCTCCCGACGGGCTGGCCTATAACAGGTTTTGCGCCGATATGGTAGCGTTCGGAAACGGATCGGCGGCGCGGCGCCCCCCGCGCCTCAGTCGCCCTGGCCGGGATCGGGCGAGAAATACTTGTCGAACTTGCCCTCTTCGCCCTTGTACGCGTCGGCATCGGCCGGCGCCTCGCGCTTGCGCGTGATGTTGGGCCATTGCGACGAGAAGGTCGCGTTGACCTCGAGCCACTTCTCGAGCCCGTTCTCGGTATCGGGCAGGATCGCCTCGGCCGGGCATTCGGGCTCGCACACGCCGCAGTCGATGCACTCGTTGGGGTTGATGACGAGCATGTTCTCGCCCTCGTAGAAGCAATCGACCGGGCACACCTCGACACAGTCCATATACTTGCAGCGGATGCAGGCATCGTTGACGACGTAGGTCATTGGATCGGGGTCTCTCGGGACAACGGGGGTCGGGCGGAAAACGCGTCCTGCTAGTCGCGCCGCCCGGACGGGTCAACCGGATCAGGTGGTACGGGGTCCGCCGAGCTCGGTATAGCAGGCCTGCGCCTCGGGGGCGGGACCGCGGCGCGCCGGGATCGCCTCGACCCGCACGATCCGCACCGCATCACCGAGCGGCAGGCCGAGGATCGAGCCGACCCGCACCTCGGCGGCGCATTTCTGCACGGGACGGCCGTCGATCCGGACATGGCCGCGATGGACGATCGCCTGCGCGAGGCTTCGCGTCTTGGCGAAGCGGGCGAAGCAGAGGAATTGGTCGAGCCGGATCGACGTATCAGCCATGCGTTCCTTCCGAGTGCGAGGGGAGCAGATCGGCGAGCGAGCCGAACGCGTTGCCGGGGCGCGGCCGCGCCGCCCCGCGATGCGGCGCCGGCCGATCGGCCGCGCGGCCGCGCCACAGCCACAGGATGTCGTGCGGCGCGTCGGCGCCGGCGATCTCGGCCTGCGCACGGTGCTGCGCGAAGCCCAGCGTCCGCATCAGCCGCGCCACCGCCGGCGGCCTGAGCCCGAGCGAGGTCGACAGCGCGGGGTCGGGGACGAACGGCCGGCGCCCGGCGCGTGCATCGTGCGCCTGGCGCGCCAGCCGCTCGACCAGATCGACGCGCAGCAGCTGTTCGCCGAGATCGCGGAAGCCCGCGCGCGTCGCGGCGACGCGCAGCAGCGCATCGGGCCGGTCGATGACGGTGACGCCGGGGCGCGGCAGCGGCGGCATCGTCGCATCGATCCGCGCCGCGGCGAGCGCGACCCGCCAGCGCATCGCCTCGGGCTTGAGCAGCGCCGGGACGAACAGGTCGAGCGTGCCGATGCGCAACTCAAGCCGGCCCGCGGCGCGGCGCTGAGCGCGATCGAGCGCGGACAGCGCCGCCGCCACCGCCGCGCGCGCGACGATCCCGCCCGCCTCGGCGACCGGCGCGAGCACCGCGCGCAGCGCCGCGGGCGTCGCCCGGTCGCGTGCCGCCGCGGCGATCTTCGAGAGCGCGCGCAGATGCATCCCGACCTGTGTCGCGAGCCAGGCGTGGAGCCGCTCGACGACGCGGGCGCGATCGTCCGCCGCCAACGGGTCGAGCGTGCGATGGAGCTGGAGCCGCGGCTCGGTCAGCGCCTTGCCGCGGCCGAGCCGCGCGACGACGTCGCCGCGCCAGAAGATCGCGACCGGGCGGCCGGTATCGGTGGCGAGCGTGAAGGCGTCGTCCGGATCGGCGGCGAGCGCGGCGGCGCGGCGCGCGAGCTCGGCGCCGAGCCGGCGCTCGGCCGCCGCCAGCAGGCGCTTCATGTCGGCATGGCGCGCACCGACGTCGGCGACGAAGCGGAAGCCGCTGAGGTGGCCGATCGGCTCGTCGGCGACGCGCACCTCGCCATCGTCGCTGATCGCGACCGGCAGCACGTCCGCGCCCCTGGCGGAGAGATCGCGCAGCAGCACCGAGGTTCGCCTGTCGACGAAACGCTGGGTCAGCCGCTCGTGCAAGGCGTCGGAGAGCTTCTCCTCCAGCGCGCGGGTGCGTTCGGCCCAGTGCGCGGGATCGGCGAGCCAGTCGGGCCGGTTGGCGATATAGGCCCAGGTGCGCGCCGAGGCGATGCGATCGGCGACCGTCTCGACATCGCCCTGCACGGTGTCGAGCCGCGCGATCTCGTCGGCAAACCAGCGCGCGGGCAGCCGGCGGTCGCCTTCGCTGAGATGCTGGAAGATCCGCCCGACCAGGCGCGCGTGATGCTCGGCGCCGGTCTTGCGGAAATCGGGCAGCCCGCACGCGTCCCAGAGGCGCGCGGTCATCTCCGGGCCACGGGCGCGGTGACCGACGTCGTGCTCGACCGACAGCCGTTTCAGGACCGCGAGATCGACCGCCTGCGGTGCGCCGCGCAACTCGACCCGGCCGGGCCGCGTCTCGAGGCTCGCGATCAGCGGTTCGACCCCGCGGAAATCGAGATCGCTGCTCCGCCAATAGAGATGATCGAGCGGTTTGAAATGATGGCCCTCGATCGCCGTCACCTCCTCGGGATCGAACGCCGCGCCACCGCCGCCCTCGGCGCCGAGCGTGCCGAACGTGCCGTCGCGCTGGTGGCGCCCCGCGCGGCCCGCGATCTGCGCCATCTCGGGCACGGTCAGCCGGCGCGAGCGGCGTCCGTCGAACTTGCGCAAGGATGCGAAGGCGACATGCGCGACATCCATGTTGAGCCCCATGCCGACCGCATCGGTGGCGACCAGGTAATCGACCTCGCCGGCCTGATACATCTGGACCTGCGCGTTGCGGGTGCGCGGGCTGAGCGCTCCCATCACCACCGCCGCACCGCCGCGCTGCCGGCGCAGCATCTCGGCGACCGCATAGACCTCCTCGGCCGAGAAGGCGACGATCACCGAGCGCTTGGGCAGGCGCGAGAGCTTCTTGGGCCCGGCATAGCTCAGCGTCGAGAAGCGGGGGCGCCCGGTGATCTCCGCGTCGGGGGTCAGCGCGCGCAGCATCGGGCGCAGCGTCTCGGCGCCGAGGATCATCGTCTCCTCGCGTCCGCGCGCGTGCAGCAGGCGATCGGTGAAGACATGGCCGCGCTCGGGATCCGCGCCGAGCTGCGCCTCGTCGAGCGCGACGAAGGCGAAATCGCGGTCGGTGGGCATCGATTCGGCGGTGGTGAGGAAATAGCGCGCCGTCTCGGGCACGATCTTCTCCTCGCCCGTCACCAGCGCGACCTGCCTGGCCCCTTTGACCGCGACGACGCGGTCATAGACCTCGCGTGCGAGCAGGCGGAGCGGGAAGCCCATCAGGCCGGACGAGTGAGCACACATCCGCTCGATCGCGAGATGCGTCTTGCCCGTGTTCGTCGGGCCCAGCACGGCGACGAGCCGGCCATCCGAAGCATTGCCCATCCTGTCCGCCAAGGTGGCGGCGCGCCGGGCGCTTGGCAAGTGTCGACGCGGCCGGCGCGATTCGGTTCGTCGCAGATCGCGGCGGCGCGATTAGGCACGCCTTAACCCCGATCGGCGACACGGCGCCCGACCGTCGCGGACGCGGCCTGACGACACGAGGGGCAGGCCGCTTATGTACCGGGCCGACGACCAGGACTTCAGCATCGCGGGCGCCGGCGGCGGCGCGGTGACGCTGCGCCGCGCGCCGTTCGGCCGGCTCGACGGGCCGCCCGAACCGCGGCGTTTCTCGCTGGCGGTCGATCTCGGCGAGGCGATCGGTTCGCCGCGCTGGGTCCGCGGCATGGCCACGCTCGGCGCGATGATCGTCGCGCTGGTGCATGTCGCGCCGCCGCTGCGCCCGGTGTCGCGCCCGCGCCCGATCGAGGCGCATCGCCCGACCGCGAGCAGACCCGTACCGCCGCGCCTCGTCGTACCGCTGGCGCCCCCGATCGTCGCGGCGCCGCTCGATCTCGTGCCGACGCTCCGCGGCGGCGAGCGGGTGCGCGCGCTGCTGGTCCGTGCCGGCGCGGCGAACGGGGATGCGCACGCCGCGGCGGCGCTGCTCGCCGCCGACCTGCCGCGTCCCGCCGCCGGCCTGCCGATCGCGGTGACGCTGGGCGCGCCGCGCGCCGACGGGACGCGGCCGCTCGATCGCGTCGCGGTGCGGGCGCGGCTCGATCTCGGGCTGGTCGTGCGG
>CAZZZX010000294.1:0-4528 GCA_964658585.1 uncultured Novosphingobium sp. | reverse complement strand
CCGATCGCCGCTCGTTCTTCATCGTGTCGAGCATGTCGACGCGGCCGGGCTGGATGAGTTGCGCCAGATCCTTGTCGGAGCTGACGATGGTGACGTTCCACCCCGCCTCCACCGCACGGCAGGTATAGGTGGCGATGATGTCGTCCGCCTCGAACCCCTCCTCCTCGATACAGGGCAGCGAGAAGGCGCGGGTCGCGTCGCGGATCAGCGGGAATTGCGGGATCAGATCCTCGGGCGGCGGCGGCCGGTGCGCCTTGTACTGATCGTACATCTCGTTGCGGAAGGTGTGGCTGCCCTTGTCGAGCACGACCGCGAGATGGGACGGCCCGTCGGCCTTGTGGAGCGCGTCGGCGAGCTTCCACAGCATGGCAGTGTAGCCATAGACCGCGCCGACGTTGAGCCCGTGCCGGTTGGTGAGCGGCGGCAACTGGTGATAGGCGCGGAAGATATAGCCCGAGCCATCGACGAGATAGAGATGGTTCGCGGCCATGGCGATGCGTCTAGCAGCCGGGCGGCATCATGGCGACGGGTGCCGATACGTTGGCGCGGGGGCTGTTGCCGGCGTACCATAGCCGCGGGACTCGAGCGGCCTATCGCCGCCCGGCGCCCGCAGGGGAGAACCGACATGCGCACCCTCGTCACCGCCGCCCTGTTCGTCGCCACCGCCGGGATCGCGGTCGCGCAGGCGCCGATCACCAAGACCGTGATGCTCAAGGGCGCGGGCGGCGCATCGGCCGGCACCGCGACGCTCACCGATGCGCCCAGGGGCGTGCTGCTGCATGTCGAGGCGAGCGGACTGACGCCCGGCTGGCACGCGATCCATGTCCACGAGAAGGGCGATTGCTCGGACGCCGCGTTCAAGATGGCAGGCGGGCACGTCCACATGATGGGCGCGATGCCCGCGGTCCACGGCCTGCTGATGGCGAACGCCACCGATCAGGGCGATCTGCCCAACATCCATGCCGATGCCGACGGTACCGCGACGGCCGAGATCTTCGCGCCGATGGTCGCGCTCCACGCCGGCACCGATCGCGCGAACCTGCTGGATGCCGACGGCTCGGCGATCGTCATCCACGCGATGAAGGACGATTACACCACCCAGCCGATCGGCGGCGCGGGTGCGCGCGTCGCCTGCGGGGTCATCAGGTAAGCGTCCCGTCGCGTTCGAGAAAGCGCCGGAGCGCGCTTTCCAAGGGCGCTTCCGGCCTGCTCCCCCGCCCGGCCACCCTACCCGCATGGTGATATCGGGCGTCTGGGCGGGGGCTTGATGCGTCTTCTCGAACGACTTCTCAGGGCTTGGGGGCGTCCGGCGACTTGCTGCTCATCGGCGCGAGTTCGCGGCCGACGCCGATATTGACCCACAGCGCGTCGTTGCCCGCGCCGGTCACGGGCTCGTCGATCTGGTCCTCGATCACCGGCGGGGAGAGGTTGATCGTCGAGATCAGCGTCGGCGTGGTGAAGCTGTAGGCGACCACGTTGCCGAGCCCGGATGCGAGCTGGACCTGCGAGACCACGTCCTGCACCGGCTGGATCGTCTGGACCAGCGTGGTGATCGCCATCTGCGCGGGGGTGTCGGGCCCGGTCGTCGGCGGCGGCGTCGTGACGCCGCAGTTGGACGCGTCGAGCAGGCAGCCGTCGAGCGTCGCGCCGGTCGCGAACCCGGTCGGCCGGAGCGCGAGCGCCTGGAACACCTGGTTGCCGGTCAGCGTCGTGCCGTTCCGCACGATCTGCGCATTGAGCACGAGATTGGCCGGCTGCTCGGTCGCCGGGGCGAGCAGGATGCCGCCATTGCCCGCGGTTACGCCCGCACGATCCGCGATCGCCGTCGAGGTGCCGCTGTTCTGCGTGTAGAGCGCGTCGGCGAAGCGCAGCGAGACGGTATCGGCGCGCAGATAGCCGGCCGGGTTGGCGAGCGTGCCGGGATCGCCGAGCGCGGCGTCGATCGCGGCCGGCGTGGTCGCCGCCGCGACCGTGCTCGCGGCGGTGGGGGTCGCGAACAGGATCGTCGCGGCATCGAGCGCGAGCGTGCCCGCCAGCGCGCCCCTGCCGTCGTCGAGCATGATCGATCCGGCCGGCAGCACGCCGGCGATGGTCCCGCCGGTCGAGCGCAGCGTGACCGTGTCGCCGGTGGCGAGGCCGGTGAAATGCGCCGCGCCGACGATGTGGATCGTGCCCGGGCTGGTCACCGCGAAGCCGCCGGTGCTGCCGAGCAGATTGGCGTTGGCCGCGCCCGTGCCGGCGAGCGTGAGGTCGCCGATCAGCGTGTCCGGGACGGCCCCCTCGCGCGCCTGTGGTCCGACGCCGATCGCCGCGGCGTGCGCACTCGCCAGTTCGGCGGCGGACAGCGCATAATCGCCTGCAGCAGCGCCGGCATCGTCGCCGATCACGGTCCGCCCGGTGCCGCTGTTGACGAAGGCGAGCGTGGTGGTTCGCGCCGAGCCGATCGCCGCGGCGGGGGCGATCGCGATATCGGCGGAGGTGAGCGTGATCGCCGTCGCGTCGATCGAGGCGAGCGCCAGCGTGCCTGCCGCGGCCAGAGTCGCCGCGCCGGACGCGCTGGTCGCACCGACGGTCAGCGCGCCCCCGGTCGATGTCGCCGTGACGTTCGTCGCGGACACCCCGCCGAGCGTGAGATCGCCGCTGCCGCTCGCGGTGATGTCGGCCGCCGCGGTCAGGGCGCCCGTCGAGATGCCGCCGGCGGCGCTCGTCAGGCTGATCGCACCGCCCGAGCTCGCCACCGAACCGAGCGCGAGCCCGGTCTGCCCGCTCGCGGTGACCGTTCCGGCGCCCGCGATCGCACCGGTCGAGATGCTGCCCGCGGTCGCGGCGAGATCGATCGTGCCGCCCGCGTTGAGCGCGCCGGCGGTGATCCCGGCGCCGCCATCGATCAGCGTCGCTCCGGTCGCGGTCGCATCGCCGAGCGCGATCGTGCCGGTCGCCGCGACGCGCAGGTTGCCGGTGGCGATCGGCCCGGCGACGGTGATCGTGCCGCCTGCCGCAGCCGGCGTCAGGCTCGCCAGCGTCGCGGGATCGAAGGCGTGGCCCGACAGCAGCGTGGTGAAGCCGAAGCCGGTCAGGGCATCGGTCGAGACGCCGCCGAGATACAGCGTGTCGCTCGCCGCGCTGCCGGTCGTGACCTGGCCGAGCGACACCGATCCGTCGGCGAGCACGATCACGCTCGCCCCGCCCGCGATCGCGCCCGCGCTGACATCGCCGCCGCGCGAGCCGAGCGCGATCAGCCCGGTGCCGGTCAGATTGCCCGCCGACAGGCCGAGCCCGGCATCGAGCACCGTCGCGAACGCCTGCCCCGGCGCGGTGACCCCGCTGCCGCGGTCCCCGACATCGACATTGCCCACCGTCACCTTGCCGGTGGCGTGCACTTCGGCACCCTCGGCCGAGAGATTGCCGAGCTGGATGTCGGCGGTGCCGGTGCCGCCGAGATTGCTGACATGGATGGTGGCGGGTTCGGCGGCGGCGCCGGTGCTGACCTGGCCGTTGCGCACCGTGAACAGCAACTGCCCGGCGATGCCGTCGTTGGTGGTCGAGATCAGCGGCGCGGTGCCGCCGTTGATGAAGCTGCCCGGCACGCGGGAGCCCGGCAGCTCGAAGAAGGTGCCCGGCAGGTTGCCCGTGCCGGCATTGTAGCCGACCGCCGCGGAGGTTCCGCCGAAGCCGTTGATCCCGCCGGACGCGCTGCCGGTCTCCCAGCCGATATTGGTGTAGTTGAAGTAGATGTCGAAATTGCCCGCGCCGGTGTCCGCGCGGTTGGTCAGGATGATCTGGAAATTGTCGAGCTTGTCCGCGGCACTGTCGTAATAGCCGACCCCGTTCCACGTCGCGCCGAATGCCTGCCGCCCGGCGAAGGTACCCGAACCGTAGGTCGCCTGGGCGGACAGACCGTTGCGCGTATCGACGTCGGCGAAGAAGGCGGCGATGATCGGCTGGCCGGTGTAGGCGGTGCCGAGGCCGCTCGGGGTGTAGGCGCTCTGCCCGCTGTTGAAGGTGAGGTAGCCGTTGTTGCTGACATAGGTGGCCGAATAGCTCTGCCCGAAATAGTTGAGCGTGAAGGGCAGCGTGATGCTGTCGGTCGAACAATCGTCGCACCGGTCGACCGCGACGCTGTCGAACCCGCCGGCGATGCCGCCGGTCGCGGGATCGGTGCTGCCTGTGCCGCCGCCGCTCTCGCCCGCGAGCAGCGGCCCGGTGCCCGCGGTGAGATCGCCCGCGGTGATCCGCCCGGTGCCCGCGACGGTGATCGAACCCGCCGCCCGCACCGCGCCGAGCGCGATGTCGCCGCCGCCCGCGGTCGCGGTGACGCCGCCGCCGGTGCTGGTCAAGTCCTGGAGCGCCAGGCCGGCGGTCATGCTGGCGACCGCGACCGAGCCCGAGCCGGTCAGCGCACCCGCGGTGATCGCCTGCGATGCGAACAGGCGGATACCGCCGGCGATGGTCGGCACACCCGCATTCACCGTGCCGATCGTCACCGCGCCGCCGCTGCTGGTGACCGAGACCCCGCCGCTCGCGGTCA
>CAZZZX010000293.1:0-4532 GCA_964658585.1 uncultured Novosphingobium sp. | reverse complement strand
CGAGCAGCCGTTCGCACAGATCGTAACGCGCGGGCGATTGCGGCATCTGCGGTCCGCGGGGCTCCGACCGGCGCCCGGCGCGCGGACGCCGCCGGCGGATGACACGTCATGTCGGCGGCGCGCCGCGCCGCGCTCAGAGCCAGCGCAACCGGCGGAACACGACGATCTGGATCGCGACCAGCGCGGTCATGCCGGCGCAGGTGATCCAGAAGGCGGTATGCGAACTCGTGCCGGGCAGGCCACCGACGTTCATGCCGAGCAGCCCGGTGAGGAAGCCCAAAGGCAGGAAGATCGCCGCGACGATCGACAGCAGATAGGAGGTCTTGTTGGTCTGCGCGGCGGCACGATTGGCGAGCTCGTCCTGGAGCACGATCACGCTCTCCTTGGAGACGTCGATATCCTCGAGATAATGGTGGAGCTGGTCGATCGTCTCGCGGATCGTCGCGCGATTGTCCGTCCCGAGCCAGTCGGGCGCATCGCGGGCGATGTGGATCAGCGCGTCGTGCTGCGGCGACATGTGCCGCTTGAGCGCGAGGCATTTGCGGCGGATGCGCGAGATCGCGGTGAGCACGTCGTCGATCGGCGCGGCGTCGCAATGCGCCTCGAGCCGGTCGATGCGATCGTTCATGTCGAGGATCACGCGGCCGATGTGCGAGACCGTCTGCTCGACCAGACGGGCGACGAGATCGCCTGCGGTGATCCGTCCGGCGCCCGCCTCGATCTCGGCGAGCACGTCCTTGGGCGCCTGTAGCCGGCGCCGGCGCAGCGTCACGACATGGCTCGGATCCGCCCAGATCTGCAGCGCGACCATGTCCTCGAACTCACCGTCGCCGTCGCTGTTGATGCCGCGCAGGATGGTGGCGAGCGCATTGCCCTCGCGAAAGGCGCGCGGCCGGTTCTGGTTCGATGTGATCGCGTCGACCGTCGCGTCGGAAAGATGCAGGTCGGTCCGCAGCCACTCGCGCACCCCCGGGGCGTTGCGCTCGAGATGGACCCAGAGCAGCTCGCCGTCCCGTCGCGGCCGCCAGCCGCGGACCTCGTCCCACCCCATGCGGCGGGTCGATCCGTCCACCCCGATCTCGCGCGCGAAAATGACCGGGCCGTCCTGGCCGGTCGTCGCTGCCTGTCCGTCCAACGCGCCGCTCCTCAGCCGTTCCGCGATCAGCGTCCCATACTCCAGCCCGGCGCGGGTGGCGCATGGTTGCGGGCCTCGGGGACGAGACCGCGGATGCGGCGCGCGAACCGGCGGAGCGAGACCTCCTCGCGGCTGAGCGGGCCGACGGTGAAGCTCGCCGACGCCATCCCGGCCTGGACGCGCGCGACGAGATCGGTGTCCTCGGCATTGACCTGGCGGTTGATCCGCCAGTTGAGGTAGCGCGCGGCGCGCATCTCCCGGCGCCACCTTTCGGGCATGTCGCCGTCCGGCAGCGCATAGCTGATCTCGCGGATCAGCGTCTGGGTGGGCGACACCGGCAGGAACTGCATGAAATCGACCTGATCCGGATAGATGTCGAAGGCGATATTGGGCCACAGCTTGAAATAGGTCCACAGCCGCCGGCGTTCGGGCGGCAGGTGCCCGACCTCGGGAAGCAGCGCGCAATAGGCGCGCTCGGACGGATTGAACGAAGGCCGCGCGACGAGTTCGCCCCACATCTTGTCGACCCATTCGGCGGCCTCGACGCCATAGCCGTCGCCCATCAGCCGCTTGAGCCCGGGATGCGCGACCTGGATGTGGAGCGCGTCCGAATAATTGTCCGCGATGTTCTTCCAGTTGACCGCGCGCGGTCGCAGCGTGACGCGGCCGAGCGCGCGCATCTCGGCGAAGCGATAGGGTGCGATCTCGTGCGCGTAGGGCGCCATCATGTCGGCCACCGAAGGGCCGCCATCGTCGGCGAGCCGCACGAACACGAAGCCCGCGAAGACCTCGAGATCGAAGCGCGGCAGGCCGAGCCCGGCGAGCGCCGCGGGATCGTAGCCCGCCCTGCCCGGCACGCCGATCAGCCGGCCGTCGAGCGCATAGGTCCAGGCGTGGTAGGGGCAGACCAGCCGCTCCGCCGAACCCTGCGTGCCGTCGCACAGCCGCGCGCCGCGATGGCGGCAGACATTGGCGAAGGCGCCGAGGGCGCCGTCGCGATCGCGGACCACGAGGATGCTCTCGCCGAGAAAATCGAGCGAATGCCAGGCGCCAGGCGACGCGACGTCGCTGACGTGGCAGACGATCTGCCACGACGGGCGGAACACGCGCGCCATCTCGACATGGTGATATTCGGCGTCGCGATAGGTCCAGGCGGGAAGGCTCCAGCCGTCGTCGGGATCGTCGCGCGCGAGGTGGGCGGGTGCGGTCATCATCGCGTCACACCAGCGCCGCCGCGGGCTCGGGTCGCGGGGCCGCGGCCGGGCGCAGCCAGTAGAGCGGCAGCGCGCAGAGCGTGAGCAGCAGGCCCAACCCGCTCGCCTCGAGCCCCGCGCCCCACATCGCCCACAGGCAGAAGCCCGCGCCGACCAGCGCCGCGCCGCGCGCCACCCCCTTGAACCAGGCCGCCGCGCACGCGCCGACATAGAGATACAGCGCCGAGCAGGTCGAGAGCAGCGCCGCCAGCGTGAAGATGCCGTTGAGCGACCGCGACGCGGTGGTGGCGATCAGCAGGCTCGCGCACATGCTGGAGAAGAGCGTGCCGCGCACCGGCACGACGCGGGCGGAGACGCGCGCGAACCAGCCCGGCAACAGCCCGGCACGCGCCATGCCGCGCAACACCTCGCCCTGGATCAGCACCCAGCAGTTGAGCGCGCCGATCGCGGCGATCACCGCGAACAGCGCGATGCCGAGCCCGGCGCCCCGGCCCCAGAAACGATCGACGAACAGGGCGATCGGCGCGCTCGACGCCGCCACCTGCGCGGCCGGCAGGACCAGCACGATCCCCGAACAGACCAGCAGATAGAGCAGCCCGGTCAGCGCGGTGCCGAGCATCGTCGCGCGCATCACGTTGCGCGCGGGGTCGCGGACACGCGCGGTGACAACGCTCGCCGCCTCGAAACCGATCAGCGGAAACAGCGTGAGCGTGATCGCCGCCGGGAACCCGTCGAGCAGGTGCGGCGCCGGCGGCAGCGGCGCGAGCGGTGCCGACCGCGCGATGCCGAGCGCGGCGAGGATCGCCAGCACCGCGAGCAGCGGCAGCAGCTTGAGCAGCGTCGTCGCCACCTGGAAGCGCCCGACCGCACGCGCGCCGCGCAGGTTGAACAGCGTCAGCGCCCAGATCAGCGCGATCGAGGTCGTCGCCGAGGCGGGCGGCGTCGCCGAGAGCGCGGGCCAGAACACCGAGAGATAGCCGGTCGCCGAGATCGCGATCGTCGCCACCGCGGTCCAGCACGAGATCCAGTAGCTCCAGCCGATCAGCACCGCGGCGAGCGGGCCGAGCACCGCACCGGTCATCTCGATCGCGCCGTCGGCGTGCGGCATCAGCGCGGTGAGCCGACCGAGCGCATAGGCGATGGCGAGCACGCCGGCGATGCTGACCAGCCAGGCGAGCACGCCGGTCCAGCCGAACGGCGCCACCGAGGCGGGCAGCATGAAGATACCCGATCCGATCATCCCGCCGACGACCAGCGCGATCACGGTCCACAGCCCGAACGGGCGCACCATCGTGTCGTCGCGCGGGGCCTCGTCCAGCATGATGCGTCCCTCCGATCGACGAGGCTAACATGATGGCGGCGGTCCTGTCAGGTGTCTGGCGGCGAAGATCCGTTCGCCCTGCATAAAGACCGCACCTCCATCCCGGCCGAGACTGTTTCGCGATCGCGGAAGATCCGGACCGTGTCAGCGGCGGCGGAGCGCCTTTACCGCGAGGTGGCGGGCGAGCAGGTGCGGCGGCATCCGCAGCCAGTGCGAGCGGACGTAGAAGGCCAGCCGCGTGACCGGGCGCCGCTGGCGCCCCCAGCCGTCGCGGACCAGCAGGCGGCGCGCGAAGGCGCGATCGACGTTGCCGACGTGTCGCCGGTCCGCGGGTATCGGCGTGCCGTAAAGCCGCTCCGAGAGCCGCAGGGCGCGGGCGGTGGCCGCCGTCAGGCCGTGCCCCGCCGCGCGATCGGCGAGCGTCGTCCAGAACGCCGTATCCTCGTCGGCGAAGGCGCGGACCAGCCGATCGATGTCCCACAGATTGCGCAGGCCCCCGTCCATGTCGCTGTCCGCGATCAGGTGCGCGGCGGCGTGGACGATCATGTCGGCGGGCGCGAGCACCGACAGCCCGTTGCCGAGCGGTACCGCGTCGCGGATCAGCGCCGCGGCATCGGGGGTCGGCCGTGCGGTCGGCGGCAGGATGGTGTGGTGGACGTCGATGATGCGGTCGCGCTCCGCATGGATCAGCGGCGGCAGCTCGTGCATCCAGCGGCGGTAATAGGCGTCGTCATAGGCGTCGTCCTTCACGCCGTCCCACCCCGCCTCGCGCAGCGCGGCCTCGACCGCCGCGAGCGCCGCGCGCGGCACGAGGATGTCGAGATCGCCGATCATCCGCCCGCCCCCCGCGGCGAGCCCCGAC
>CAZZZX010000292.1:2503-4551 GCA_964658585.1 uncultured Novosphingobium sp. | reverse complement strand
CCAGACCTTCTTCGACAATGTCGAGGTGCCCAAGGCGAATCTCGTCGGCGAGCGGGGCCGCGGCTGGGACGTGACCAAATATCTGCTCGGCCACGAACGGCAGATGATCGGTGCGGCCCTGTCCAACACCGCGCCCGAGACAGTGTCCGAAATCGCGCTGCGCACCTTGGGCAAGGCGGCACTGGCGCGCGATCCCGGCCTTCGCCAGGCGATCGCCGAGCATGAGGTGGAGAATTGGGCGATCGGCATCGCGGTCGAGCGGATGAAGGACCAGGGCAAGGCGCGGACGCTGTCGCCGCATACGCCCTCGGTGATGAAGCTGCTCGGCACCGAGAATAATTATTGGCGGACCGAGCTCATCATGGCGGTGGGCGGCGAGGATCATCTCGACCAGGGCGGTCACGCCGCACACCAGTGGCTGCACGCGCCCGCCAACTGCATCGCCGGCGGATCGAACGAGATCCAGCTCAACATCCTCGCCAAGCGCGCGCTCGAGCTGCCGGAGGATTGACGCGATGGCCCTCACCCTGACCGACGACGAAGCGATGCTGGTCGAGAGCGCGCGCGGCCTGTTCGCGCGCGAGGCGCCGGTCGACAGGCTCCGTGCGCTGCGCGACGGAGGTTCGACGCTGTGCTACGATCGCGCGGTCCATGGCGTGTTTGCGCAAAACGGTTTCGTCGCGCCGCATGTCGCCGAGGCGGACGGCGGGCTCGGCATGGGGGCGGCGGCGGCGGGCCTGATCGCCGAACAGGCGGGGCACACGCTGGCGACCGCGCCGCTGCTCTCCGCGGCGATGGCGGCGACGGTGGTCGCGCGCGGCGGCACCGACGCGCAGAAGGCGCGACTGTTGCCGGCACTGATCGACGGAGAGCTCGTCGCGGCGGTCGCGCTCGACGAAGGTGCGCGCCATGATCCGGCGCGGCTCGAGACCCGCGCGGAGCGATCGGCCGACGGCTGGTCGCTCACCGGCGGAAAGCGCGCCGTGATCGACGGCATCGGTGCCGGCCTTTATCTGGTGTCCGCGCGTGCCGACGATGTCCCGTCCCTCTTCCTCGTCGCGCCTGACGCCGCCGGGCTCGTGGTGCAGGCGCTCGATCCGATCGACAGCCGCAATCTCGCGCGCGTCCGACTTGCGGCCACACCGGCCGAGCGGCTCGGCGACGGCGACGCCTCGCCGGCGATCGCCGCCGCCCTCGATCTCGGCCGCGCGCTGCTTGCCGCCGAGTTGCTCGGCGTCGCCGACGAGGCGTTCGACCGGACCGTCGCCTATCTCAAGGAGCGCGTGCAGTTCGGCAGGCGGATCGGCAGCTTCCAGGCGCTCCAGCATCGCGCCGCGCGGCTCTATGCGCGCCTCGACATCGCGCGCGGCGTGGTGCTCAAGGCGTTGCGCGCGATCGACGAGGACAGCCTCGAGGCGTCGCAGCTCGCCAGCCTCTCCAAGGCGTATATGACCAGGCTGGCGCGCGACGTGCTGGTCGAGGCGGTCCAGATGCACGGCGGCATCGGCGTCACCGACGATATCGACATCGGCCTGTTCCTCAAGCGCGCGCGATCCGCCGGCGAGCTGCTCGGTGACGAGCATTTCCATACCGAACGTCTCGCCAGGGAGCGTTTCGGGCTATAAGAGATACCTCAAAAGGATGGAGACGGAAGCATGACCAGCGGCGCCACTCCCCCCGTCGAATCGACCCGCGTCACAGCGACGCGCAAGCTGCGCGAGACGCTCACGGGCGATGAACTGCGCACGTGGCGCGTCGCCGATCTCCCCGGGCGTCCCAGCGCCGACGAGCGCAACTTCGCCGATGAGTTTCCGATCGGGTGGTACGCAGTCAGCTATTCGGACGAGCTGGCGATCGGTGAGGTCAAGTCGGCGCGCTATTTCGGCAAGGAACTGGCGATCTGGCGCGGCGAGGACGGCAAGGCGCGCGTCATCGACGCCTATTGCGCGCATTATGGTGCGCACATGGGGATCGGCGGCAAGGTGCATGGCAATCTGCTCGAATGCCCGTTCCATGCGTGGCGCTGGGAAGGCGACGGTTCCTGTCGC
>CAZZZX010000292.1:0-2493 GCA_964658585.1 uncultured Novosphingobium sp. | reverse complement strand
CGCCAAGGTGATCCCGCCTCAGGCCCGGCGCAAGGACTGCGTGCCGAGCTGGCCGGTCGCCGAGGCCAACGGCTTCGTCAACGTCTGGTACCATCCGCACAAGGAGGCGCCGCTCTGGGATTGCGCCGTCTTCCCCGAGATCGGTCGGGACGGCTGGACGCCGTTCGACAAATATGAATGGAGGATCTACGTCGCCGGCCCCAACCAGGCCGACAATGGCGTCGACGTCGCGCATTTCCGTTACGTTCACGGCACGCAGGACGTCCCCGCCTACGACTTCAAGTTCGAGGGCCACACCAAGACGGTCACCGCCTATCCGCGGCTCGAAACGCCGCGCGGCGTGGTTCAGGGCGAGATCGCCAGCCGGGCGGTCGGGCCGGGCCAGGGCTATGTCAAGTTCGGCGGGATCAGCGAGACCATCCTCGTCTCGGGCATCGCGCCGGTCGATCGGGACGTCAACCATATCCGCTTCGCCTTCACCCAGCCGCTGACCGAGGCCGAGGGCAAGCGCGCCGGCGTCGCCCGCGCGATCATCAAGGACATCTGCAGCCAGCTCGATCAGGACAAGGTGATCCTCGATCGGATGCGGAACGTCGACCGGCCGCTGGTCTGTGACGGCGACGGTCCGTTTGCCCGCCAGCGGCTGTGGTACGACCAGTTCTACCCGAGCCGCACCCGCAAGGGCCCGCAGGCCGCCTGATTGCGGCACCGCCCTTCTTTCGGTATATCGAACTTCAGTTCGGCCAAGTCGAAAAGGCCGAATATGATAAAGCTGGAGAGCTTATGTTTCTGAGGAACGTCTGGTACGTCGCCGGGCCCATCGGAGAGCTGGACGAGGGCGTCGTCAGCCGACGGATCTGCGACGAGCTGATCGCGCTCTACCGCAAGGGCGACGGGAGCGTCGTTGCACTCGAGGATCGCTGCCCGCATCGCTTCGTGCCGCTGTCGATGGGGCGTCGCGAGGGCGACGATCTGCGCTGCGGCTATCATGGCCTCAAGTTCGGGCCCGATGGCGTCTGTACCGAGCGGCCCGGCGGGGCCGACGAAAACCCGGCGCCGATCTGCGTCAAGGCATACCCCGCGGTCGAGAATTACGGTTATGTCTGGCTGTGGATGGGCGCGGCCGAGCGCGCGGACGAAGGCCTGATCCCCGATTTCTCGTTCATCACCGATCCCGACTACAAGTGCGAGCAGGGCTATCTGCACGTCAAGTGCCATCATGAATTGCTCACCGACAATCTGCTCGATCTCAGTCATGTCAATTATCTGCACCCGCAGGTCGCCTCGACCAGCCACTGGACCGAGTGGGACAATCGCGTGACGGTCGACGGCAACACCGTCTGGTCGCGGCTCTCGCGCCCGAACCAGGTGCCGGGCGTGATCCAGCGCATGATGTGGGATTCGCCCTCCGAACGTGGGGATGGGCGCGGCGATGTCCGCTGGGACGCGCCCTCCGTGTTGTTCGCCAATACCGCGATCACCGAGGTCGGCGCGGACATCGACTCGACCGGGCTGCAGACGCCGTCGGCGCACCTGTTGACGCCGGAGACCGCGACGAGCAGCCATTATTTCTGGGTCACCGGCCGCAACGCCAAGAAGGACGAGCAGAAGATCACAGACATGCTGCAGACCGGGGTCGCGCATATCTTCTCGACCCAGGATGGCCCGATGGCGGAGGCCGAGCAGGCGGCGATGGGCGACAGCACCGATTTCCTGGCGCACAAGCCGCTGATCCTGAAGGCGGACGCGGCGGGTATCCGCGCACGCCGCATCCTGCGCAAGCTGATCCGCGAGGAGCAGGCGGGATTATCGTCGGCGCCCTTGGTCGAGGCCGCGGAATAAACGTAGCCGTCCTCGTTCGTTCGGCTTGCTCTAGTCCCGACCGGCGGCTAGCCCCGCTTCATCCGTGCGGCTGGAAGAGTTATCGTGATGGCGCATCGAGCATCGGACGCGAAGGAACAGACCGCGGCGGACATCGCCATGGGTCTCAAGGCCGCAATGCGGCGGATGCCGGGCGCGGTGGCGCTGATTACGACGCGCGATCCCGCCAGCGACCAGCCGGCGGGTCTCGCGGCCTCGGCGGTGATTCCGGTCTCGATGGAGCCGCCCTCGATGCTGATCGCGGTCAACCGCAACGCCAGCGCGCACGCCGCGATCGAGCGTGCGGGCCGCTATTGCGTCAACCTTCTCGGTACCACGCAGACCGCGCTGGTCGGCCTCTTCTCGAGCAGCGACATGCGCGACAGGCGCTTCGCCTCGGACGAGTGGCAGTATCGCGACGGGCTGCCCTATCTGCCAAGCGCCTGTGCGAACATCTTCTGCGAAGTCGCCACAACGCTGCTCCACGGCACGCACGAGCTGTTCATCGGCGACGTTTTCGACGTGCGCACCGCGGTCGCCGAGGGTTCGGACCCGCTCGGCTGGATCGAGGGGGCCTTCGCGAGGCTCGGCAAGCTCGACTGACCGCCTGGACCATGATGACTTGGTCCGTTC
>CAZZZX010000291.1:0-4572 GCA_964658585.1 uncultured Novosphingobium sp. | reverse complement strand
GGCTGGTCACCTCGGCCTTCGGGCTGCGCGAGGGCGTCCTTCACCGCAACCTGCTCGCCGACGTGCGCGACATGGATCCGCTGATCTGCGCGACGCGCGAGGAGGGACGGCGCATCGGCCGCTTCCCCGAGCATGGCGATCTGCTCGATGCCTGGATCGCGCCGCTGTTCGCCGACGAGTCGGACGGTGATGCGCGGCTGCGGCACGCCTCCTGTCTGCTCGCCGATGTCGGGTGGCGCGCGCACCCCGAGTTCCGCGCCGAGCGCGGGCTGGAGACCGCGCTGCACGGCAACTGGGTCGGCATCGACGCGCGCGGCCGCGCGATGATGGCGCAGGCGCTCTACACGAGCTTCGGCGCGGACGGCGAACCCGACATCGTCGCGCGGCTTTGCGCGCCCGAGGATCGCCGCCATGCGCAGCTCTGGGGGCTGGCGATACGGCTCGGCCAGCGCTTGTCGGGCGGTGTCGCGCCGCCGCTCAGACAGAGCGCGCTGACGCTCGATGCGGATCGCCTGACGCTGCGTCTCTCACCCGACGATGCGCCGCTCTACGGCGAGGCGGTGGAGCGCCGTCACAAGACGCTGGCCACGGCGTTCGGGCGGCGCGCGGTGCTGGCCTAGCGCGAGGCGGGGTCGTCAGGCCGCCGCCGCGACCCGCGTCTGCCCGGTTACGCTGTTGGGCCCGGCCGCGACGATCTCGACATCGAGCATCGCGCCGATCGGCGCATCGGTCATCACATGGACCGATTGCAGCCAGGGCGACTTGCCGAGGACCTGTCCGGGCCGCTTGCCGCGGCGATCGACCAGCACCTCGGTCCGCCGGCCCAGCGTGGCGCGATTGAACGCGTGCTGCTGCGTGTTGAGCAGCGCCTGCAGCCGCTGCAGCCGCTCGTCCATCACCGCCGCCGGCACCGGATCCGCCCTCGTCGCGGCGGGTGTCCCCGGGCGCGGGCTGTACTTGAAGCTGAACGCCTGCGCGTGACCCACCGCCCCGACGAGCGCCATCGTCGCCGCGAAGTCCGCCTCGGTCTCGCCCGGGAAGCCGACGATGAAATCGCCCGAGATCGCGATATCCGGCCGCACCGCCCGGACGCGATCGATCAGGCGGCGATAATCGTCCGCACCGTGGCTACGGTTCATCGCCTTGAGGATCCGATCGGAGCCGGACTGCACGGGCAGGTGCAGGAACGGCATCAGCGTCGCGACATCGCCATGCGCGGCGATCAGCGCGTCGCTCATGTCGCCGGGATGGCTGGTGGTGTAGCGGATGCGCGCGATGCCCGGCAGCCGGTCGAGTGCGCGGATCAGCCCGTCGAGGCCCTGCGCGCGCCCGGCCGGGTCCGCGCCCGCCCAGGCATTCACGTTCTGGCCGAGCAGCGTGATCTCGCGCGCGCCGGCATCGATCAGCCCGCGCGCCTCGTCGAGGATCGCCGCCCAGGGCCGCGACATCTCGGCGCCGCGCGTATAGGGCACCACGCAATAGGTGCAGAACTTGTCGCACCCTTCCTGCACGGTCAGGAATGCCGACGCGCCGACGCGCCGCCGTGCGGGCAGCACGCCGAACTTGGTGTCCGCGGGCATGTCGGTATCGATCGCGCGCCGCCCCGCCGCCGCATCGTCGACCAGCGCGCCGAGCCGATGATAGGCCTGCGGGCCGACGACGATGTCGACCGCCCTCGCCCGCGCGGGGATCTCGGAGCCTTCGGCCTGCGCGACGCAGCCCGCGACCGCGATCATCGGGCGTTCCCGGCCATCGTCGCGCGCCTGCTTGACGATCCGGCCTATGTCCGAGAACACCTTCTCGGCAGCGCGTTCGCGGATGTGGCAGGTGTTGAGCACGACCAGATCGGCATCGGTACCGTCCGCCGCGGCGATCATGCCGCGCGCCGCCAGCACCTCAGCCATGCGTTCGCCGTCGTAGACGTTCATCTGGCAGCCCGACGACTTGATCGCGAAGCTCTGCGGGGCGGGGCGGGGGCTGGACATGGCGCGCGCCTATAGCGCGGGCACGACCCCGACGCCAAGCGCGGCGGCGATGCGATCGCGCGCGGCGGCGCTGAGCAGCTTGCGATCGGGCAGCGTGGCGGGATCGAGCGGCGCCAGGAACGCCAGCGTCACGCGCCGGCGCCCGGCGAGACCGAGCAGCCGCATCATCTCGCCGCCGAAGCCGAGCCCGCTCGTCCAGGCGACGGTGCGCGCCTCGCCGCCATAGTCGATCGCCACCGGCTGGAGCAGCACGCCCGGCAGCGGCGGCAGCAGCGACGCGAGCAGGGCGGCGCGGAACGGGCGCAGCGCGATGCCGTCGCCGGTGCCGCCTTCCGGGAACAGCGCGACGGGATCGTGCGCGGCGAGCGCGACACGCAGCGCATCCGCCTGCTCGGCGACGCGTCCGCGCTCGGCGCGCGCGACATAGACGGTGCGATTGAGATTGGCGAGGAAGCCGATCAGCGGCCAGCGCGCGATCTCGGCCTTGGCGATGAACCGCGCACCGGTGGCGCCGGCGAGCACGGTGATGTCGAACCAGGTCAGGTGGTTGGCGGCATAGAGCACGTCATGGCGACGCGGCTCGCCGGAGATGCGGACATCGATCCCGGAGGCGCGCGACGCCCATTTGAGGAAGGAGCGCGGCCAGGGCGAGCGCCGCCGCGCCAGCCGCCAGATCCCGTGCAGCGGCAGATGCAGCACGAGCAGCAGCGCGACCAGCGCCACCCGCCGCCACGCCCGCAGCCGCGCGGCCGCGGCGCGGGTCGCCCACTCACCCGTTGCGGGAGAGCGGGACGCCATAGAGCTCCATGCGGTGATCGACGAGCCGGAAGCCCAGCCGCTCGGCAATGCGTTTCTGCAGCGCCTCGAGCTCCTCGTCGACGAATTCGATCACCGATCCGGTCTCGACGTCGATCAGGTGATCGTGATGCTCGTCGCTCGTCGCCTCGTAGCGCGAGCGGCCGTTGCCGAAATCGTGCCGGTCGAGGATGCCCGCATCCTCGAACAGCCGGACGGTGCGATACACCGTGGCGATCGAGATGCCGGGATCGATCGCGGAGGCGCGGACATGAACCTCCTCGACATCGGGATGATCCTGGGCTTCGGACAGGACACGCGCGATGACACGACGTTGCTCGGTGACCCGCAGGCCCTTCTCGGCGCAGAGCGCCTCAAGATCGATTGTGCGCATGGCGGGAATGTAGAGGCTCGCACACGCAGGGGGAAGCGCGAACATTTCGCAGCAACCGGGAGATCCGGGCGCTCCCGCCCCCGCAGGGGAGAGGGCCTCTACCGTGGCTCAGCGCTTGCGCGGCAGCGTGCCGAGACCGATCTTCTTGGCCAGCATCCGTCGCGTGTCGGCATAGGCCGGCGCGACCATCGGATAATCCGCGGGCAGGTTCCAGCGGCGGCGATACTGGTCGGGGGTGAGATCGTAGCGCGTCGCGAGGTGGCGCTTGAGCATCTTGAGCTTCTTGCCGTCCTCGAGACAGACGATGTAGTCGGGCTTGACCGAGGCGCGTACCGGCACCGCGGGCTCGCCGCGCTCGGGCAGCTTCGCGGGCGCGGCGGTGAGCGCTGCGAGCGCGTCGTGCACGCTGCGGATGAGATCGGCGACCTCGGCGACGGGGATCTCGTTGTTGCTGACATGCGCCGAGACGATGTCCGCGGTGAACGCGATCAACGTGTCGGTCGGCTCGACCGCTTCTGCCATGACTGCTCCTCTACGCTACGCTACGGATGACGGCCCCGCCGCACGCGCCGCTTTGGCGCAGCGCGATCCCGGGTTCAAGCCCTGGCCGGATCAGCCGATTGCGGCGAGCGGGAGGGCGAGCGTGATCGCGTCGATCTGCGCGCCGTCGGCGCCGCGATAATAATTGCGCCGCCGTCCGACCTCGGCGAAGCCGGCGCGTGCATAGACCGCGGCGGCGGGATTGCCCGCGCGCATCTCGAGATGGAGCCGGGTCGCGCCCGCCGCGCGCGCATCGTCCGCCACCGCATCGAGCAGCGCCGTGCCGAGGCCCGCGCGGCGATACCGGGGCGCGACCGCGAGCAGCAGCAGTTCGGCCTCGTCGTAGACGGTCCGCGCGAGCGCGAAGCCCGCTCCGTCGCCTGCGAGCAGCAGCCGGACGCCGGGCAGGGTGAGGATGCCCGAGCACTGACTGCGCGTCCAAGCCTCGCCGAAGGCGGGGTCGAAGGCGGCATCCATCACCCGCATCACCGTGCCGAGATCGGCGATCGAGCCGGCCACGATCAGCGGCACGCTGGCGCGGGCCGCGTTCACGCCGCCTTCGGCCGGGCATCGGGCGCGCGCCCGTAGATCGGGCGCGCGGGCAGGATCGCGGTCTGGGGCAACAGCCGGGCATCGCGTGCATCGGGCAGCGCGTCGTGCGCCTCCCCCGATCCCCGCGCCGCGATCAGCGCCATCGCACCCGATCCGGTGACGACGGTATCGGGCACCAGCTGCGCCGCCGCGTCGGGGGCCAGCGAGACGAGCTCGCCGAGCGGCGTCAGCGGTGCGGCGAAGCGTTGGACTAACAGCTCGCCATGGCCTGCGGCGATCGCCGCCGCGCAGCTCGACAGGCCCGGC
>CAZZZX010000290.1:0-4591 GCA_964658585.1 uncultured Novosphingobium sp. | reverse complement strand
GAAGCGCCACGGCGCGAGCTTGCCGTGATCGGGTACGCGCATCGCCGCCGACAGGATACGGCGCATCTGCGCGTCCGTGGGGCCGGGGGCGACCATGTCGCGCGGCTTGCCCGAGCGACGGCTGGCGAGGAACGCGGCGGGGCTGGAGAGATCGTTGAACATCGCCGGCTCCTCGCGCGGCGGCGCGCACTTGGCAAGCGCCGCGCCGCCGCTATCGTCGCATCTCCCGGGCGCCCGCGCCTGTCCTTGTATTTCCGGAGCGTAGCTTTGGTCCTGCCCGCCGCGGACGCCACCACCGAACCCCTGTCGAGCGATCTCGGCCGCAGCGACCACGGGAGCTGGTTCGGCCATCCCCGCCAGCTCGCCCGGCTGTTCTCGGTCGAACTGTGGGAGCGGTTCGGCTTCTATGGTCTCCGCGCGCTGCTCGTGCTGTACCTGACCGAGCATTTCCTGCTGTCCGACCATGAGGCCAACGGCGTCGTCGGCGGCTATCTCAGCCTCGCCTATCTGACGCCGCTGGTCGGCGGCTGGGTGGCGGATCGCTATCTCGGCTCGAAACGGTCGGTGAAGTTCGGCGCGATCATGATGGCGGTCGGCTATTTCATCCTGTGTTTCGGCGGCCAGCCGGCCAAGCCCTTCGCCACCTTCGACGGGCAGCGTCATGCCGTGACGTCGACGAAGGACGCCGCGGGCGGATCGCAGCAATATGTCGCCGGGGTGAACGGCCGGCCGCTGCTGATCGCGGGACGGGCGGACGGCTCGGTCGATCTCGTCGCACCCGGCGGCGCGGTCGCGCGCAACATCCCCAAGGGCGGGTTCGTGCCCGGTGGCGAGCGCTCGCGCGGCTTCGTGATGCTGATGCTGCTCGGCTTGTCGACCGTCGCGGTCGGCATGGGCCTGTTCAAGCCCAACATCTCCACCGTGGTGGGCGCACTCTACGCGCCGGGCGATCAGCGCCGCGATGCCGGTTTCACGATCTTCTACTGGGGGATCAATCTCGGCTCGGTCGGCAGCCAGACGCTGTGCCCGCTGTTCGTCGCGTGGTTCGGCTGGTGGGCGGGGTTCCTGCTGGTCTCGGTGGGGATGGGGATCGCCTATCTGCTGATGCGCTTCGACGGTGGCCGGCTCGCCGGCTATGGCGAGCCGCCCGTGCAGGACGGCAAGGACAAGGCGCCGATCGTCTATCTGGTCGCGCTGGCCGCGGTCCCGGTGGTGCTGGCGGTGCTGACCAACGTCATGGAGGCACCCGAGGCGGTGCCGGGCGCGGGCTTCCTCGGCTATCTCGCGGCGCTGCCGCTGCTCGGCAAGGTCCTGATGGCGACCTTCCTCGCCGCGGTGATCGGCATCCCGGTCTGGTCATGGCGATCGGGGACGCGCGCGGAGGCGCAGATGATGATGGCGGCGATCATCCTCGTCATCTTCAACGTCACCTTCTGGACGCTGTTCGAGCAGGCGGCCTCGTCGCTCACGCTGTTCGCGGATCGCTCGACCGATCTCAACCTGTTCGGTATCCTGCCCATGTCCGCCCCGCAGACCCAGAACTTCAACCCGATCACGATCGTGGTGTTCGCGCCGATCATGAGCTGGCTGTGGACGACGCTGGCGAAGCGCGGGCTGGAACCGTCGATCCCGATCAAGTTCGGGCTCGCGCTGATCGGCGTAGGTCTCGGCTTCGTCGTGCTGGCGGCGAGCGGGCGGTTCGCGGGGCCTGATTTCAAGGTCGCACTGTGGTGGCTGGCGCTCACCTATTTCCTGCATTCGATCGCCGAGCTGCTGATCTCGCCGGTCGGGTTGTCGATGATTACCAAGCTGTCGATCGCGCGCGTCGTCGGCATGATGATGGGAGTGTGGTTCCTGTCGATCTCGGTCGCCGAATATCTTGCCGGTGCGATCGCGCAGGGCGCGGCGGTGCAGACGGTCGGCGGCCAGGTGACCAACGCCGAGCTCGCGCTGCGCACCTATCTGGCAAGCTTCCTGAGCGGAGGGCTGTGGACGATCGGCGCGGGGATCGTGCTGCTGCTGCTGACGCCCGTCCTCAAGCGGCTGATGCATGGCGTCCAGTAGACGGTGGGCGATCCTGCCGATGGCGTGCGCCCTGCTCGGCGCCGCGCCACAGGACCAGTCCGCGTCGATCGCGCCGCAACTCGCGCTCTCGCTCGAGGCGCTTGCCGCCAAGGATCTGCGCGTCGCCACCGTCGCCTATCGGCTGCAGACCGCCGCCACATCGCTGTGCCCGCACCGCGTCGGCCTGCCCGGACTGATCGTCCAGGATGCGAGCCAGTATCGCGAGGATCTTCGCCCGGCGATGGGCGAATTGTTCAACCTCACCGATCTGCCCGCAGTGACCGGCGTCGTGCCCGGCGGCCCGTCCGCCGCGGCGGGGCTGCGGGCCGGCGACCAGCTCGTCGCGATGAACGGAGTTTCGCTCGCCGCGATCCCGGCGCAGCGGACGCGGCGTGCCAACGGCAGCCGCTTCACCGCGATCGCCAACCGTCTCGACGATGCCTTCGCGCACGGACCCGTGACGCTGACGCTGCGCCGCGACGGCGTGACGATGGTGCGCCGGATCGCCGGGACGCCGGGCTGCGCTTCGCTGGTCCAGCTCGATCTCGCCGCGACGCGCAACGCGGGCGCGGACGGGCAAACCGTGACGATCTCGCAGGGGCTGCTCGATTTCATCGACGACGACGACGAGCTGGCGGTCGTGATCGGCCATGAGCTCGCGCACGACATCCTCGGACACCGCGAATATCTCGGTCGCACCGGGACCGGCGACGGCCTGTTCGCCGGGCTCGGCCCCAATGGCGAGCGCCTCCGCGAAACCGAGCGCGAGGCGGACTATTACGGGCTCTATCTCGATGCCTGGGCGGGCTATGACGTCGATGCCGCGGTGCCGTTCTGGCAGCGCATGGCACGCGCCGGATGGCTGCAGACGCTGATCGGCGACGGCACGCATCCCGGATTTGCCGAACGGATCGCCGATCTCGGTCGCGAGGCGGCGATCATCCGGGCGCAGCAGGTGACGGGCGCACCGGTGCGGCCCGACTATGCGGCGTTCAAGGCGGGACGCGACTGACCGTTTTCGAACGGGCCCGCGGGCCTGCTCAGCGTGGCGCCGCGGCGCGCGCGAGCCGGTCGCGGATTGCGTCGGCGATACCGTCGCCGGGCACCGGAGCGACCGCGATCCGTGGGTGGGACGAGGCATCGGCGCGATGCAGCGCATCGAACAGCCGCGCCGCCGCCTCGATCGGATCGCCGCGTGCGGACAGCGTGTCGTCGCCCACGACCGGACCGAAACCGATCAGCCACTCGTCACCGTCCCGCCCGAGCGCATCGAGCCGCAGCGGCTTGCCCGGCGCATAATGACTGGGCAGCTGGCCCGGCGCCTCGATCGTGCCGCCGCCGCCGACGACGACCGGCAGCCCGGTCGCGCGTTCCAGCGCGGCGCGATCGATCGGGCCGGGGCGCAGCAGCCGCAACCGGTCGTCCTGCGGCGCGACGATCGTCGATTCGAGGCCGTGCGCGGTCGCGCCGCCGTCGAGCAGCAGCGGGATGCATCCGGCGAGCGTCGCCAGCACATGCGCCGCACAGGTCGCGCTGATCCGCCCGCTGGCGTTGGCGGACGGCGCGGCGAGCGGTCTCCCCGCGGCCGCGATCAGCGCCTGCATCGCCGGATGCGCCGGAACGCGCAGCGCGACCGTCGCCAGTCCCGCGGTGGCGAGCGCCGCGACCGGTGCGTCGGCCCGCCGCGGCAGCACCAGTGTCAGCGGCCCCGGCCAGAAGGCGCGGGCGAGCGCCTCGGCCGCGGGCGAGAACCACGCGATCCGCGCTGCGGAGTCGAGGTCGGCGACATGGACGATCAGCGGATTGAAGGCCGGGCGGCCCTTGGCGGCATAGATGCGCGCCACCGCCTCGCCCGATCCGGCATCCGCGGCGAGCCCGTAGACCGTCTCGCTCGGCACCGCGACCACCGCGCCGGCGCGGATCAGCGTGGCGGCCTCGGCGATGCCGGCGGTATCGGCGGGAAGGCGGCGCGTCTCCATCGCCGACGCGCTACATCGGGTCGCCGTGTCCGGCAATCGGACGGGCGATGCGTCTTCGCCACAGCCGGCCGAACGATCGGTCAGATGATCCAAGGGCGCGACAGGGTAACCGTTCCTTAACCACGAAATCGATAGCAAGCGGTTGATCTGAAAAGAGGTTCGTCGCAATGCGTATCATCGTCCCCACCGCCCTGCTCGTCGCCGCGCTCGCCGCGGCACCCGCCCATGCAATCCCGTTCCTGCCGCCGATCACCGTCGGCGTGACCGGCGGCACGCTCGGCGTCGGCCCCGAGATCAGCTACGATGTCATTCCCGCGGTCTCGGTCCGCGCGTCGGCGACCTTTCTCGGCTTCGGCGTCCACGGGCCGGTCAAGGGCTACGAATATGACGCGCACGCCCACATCAGCAATTTCGGCGGCACGGTCGACGTCCATCCGTTTCTCAACGGCTTCCGGATCTCCGCCGGCGCGCGCTCGACCAGCGACAATCGCGTCAATTTCCGCGGCATGGCCAAGGGCCCGCAGACCTATGGCGGCGTGACCTTCACG
>CAZZZX010000289.1:0-4596 GCA_964658585.1 uncultured Novosphingobium sp. | reverse complement strand
ACTTCGACCGACCAGCGTCGATGTGATCGTCCAATCGCGGAGGACTGCGACATGCAAGAGACTGCAATGCGCTTTGATGAAAAAGTCCGGGTCACTTCGAACTTGGGCGGCGACCTCGCCATGCTCGACATATCGATGCGGTTTGTCCTGCCGCCGATCGGGGAACTTGCCGACGAGCTGGTCGTGTTCTTCTGTTCGCCTGGCGGCGCGATCGCGAAGGGCTATTTTGATCTCGACGCGGCCGGCGATCGAAGTTTCAGCTTTGCCGAGGCCATGGCTCGTAGGGGATGGATAACCATAGCGATCGATCATCCGGGGGTTGGCGAGAGTGATCGGCCCGCGGACGGTTATGCTCTGATGCCCGACGTTGTCGCGGACATCGATCACCTGGCGTTCGCCCTGGCCCGCCGCCGGCTCGCCGAGGGGCTTGGCGGCCACGGTCCGATCGACACCTACACGACGATCGGGATCGGCCATTCGATGGGCGGGATGCTGACGGGGACGATACAAGCGCGGCACGAGGCTTATGATGCCGTGATCATTCTCGGGTCAGGGCCTTATGGCTTCCTCTCCCAGCTAATCGATCCGCTCAAGCCTTATGCAGGCGATCCCGAGGGGCTGCGCCGCGACCTCGTGTCGGTGCTTCGGCGCGAAGGTATCGCTCCATATCGCCAGCTGGAACCGAGCCCGGGAAGCCAATCGGTGTTCGGCGGTGGCGACAGGCGGGGGGGCGAGGCGCTGCGTGCGGTCCGATCCCAGTTGCTGGTTGTTCCAGGCCTGTCCGTGATGACTCCGGGCTCTTGGGGTCCGGAAGCCCGTCATATCGCCGCGCCCCTTTTCCTGGCATTCGGCGATGACGACATCTGCCCGAATCCGCGCGAGGTTCCCGCGCTGTTCGCAGGGGCCAAGGACATTACGCTGCTTGTCCTGCCGCAGACGGGACACATGCACTTCATCTTCCCGTCTCGCCAGCTACTGTTCGATCGGATCGGGACTTGGGCGAAGGGGCTGCCGGCGTAGCGATCCTAGCTCGCACGATGGGGATCGGATCTGTTGAGCTTCGTCGATCGCTCGGCCGGCGCCGCCAACGGACTGAGACGACTATCGCTTGCTGATGATGCGCGCGGAAGGCGGCATCGTTAATATGGGTGATCTCGGAAGGCGCTATAGGCACTGAAAGACGGTATTGTTGACGTGGTCGTATACACCATTGTCGTGCCAGCGGGTCATGATCGCGGTCCGTTGGCAATAGGCAGATCGCGGACGCAGCGCCCCCTCGAAATGTCCCCCTCCTCAGCTTCGCTGCGCCATGGGACGCACCGTCACCTCGCTTACGTCGACATGATCGGGCTGCTCGATCGCATAGGCGATTGCGCGCGCGATCGCGTCGGCCGGAAGCGCATCGCCAAACCGGCTAAGCGCCGCGGAACGGATGCCCGCATGCTCGATCTTGTCGAACAGTTCCGACTGGACAGCACCAGGCGAAATCAAGGTGCTTCGGATCGGGCCGCCCTCGAGTCGCAAGCCGTCCGCGATCGCGCGCATCGCGAATTTCGTTGCCGCATATACCGCGTTCGTCGGCGTCACCCTCTGCCCCGCGACCGAACCGACGATCACGATGTGGCCGCTCTGCTGGGCCTGCATGTGAGGCAAGGCCGATGCGATCCCGTTCAGGACGCCACGGATGTTCACATCGATCATCCGATCCCACTCGTCGGTGCGCAGATCGGCCATCATCGCGAGCAGCATGATGCCGGCATTGTTGACCAACGTGTCGATCCGGCCGAACCGCGTTCGAGCGAGATCGACGAAGGCGCTCATGCTCGCGCGATCTGTGACGTCCAGTCCGGCCGTCTCGACCACTCCGCCCCCCGAGCGAATGGAAGCAGCGATCGCGGCCAGTCGGTCGACGCGCCGTGCACCGAGCACGACCTTGGCGCCGGCTGCCGCAAGGCGCCGTGCCGTCGCCTCACCGATGCCTCCGCTGGCGCCGGTGATGGCAATCACCTTGCCGCCGACCTTGTGTGTCGCGTCCGAGAGGTCGGTCAAAGGGGCCGCGGCCATGCTCTTCTCTCCTAATTCAGGCGAATCCTCGCAGATGCTTGCGCCGGTCACGATGGCTGATTGAGACGACCGGACCGGCAAATGGTGACTGTTCCGGTGCGACGGCTCGCCACGATCACGGTGACCCTCAGCGGGCAAGTTGGATCAGCCAATCGAATATAAAGGCCGGTCGCTCCTCTCCTTCCACCTCAACCGACAAGCTAAAGGCCTGCTGGAAGCGTCCCACCTTCCCGTCCTCGAATGCGGCGAGGTCGAAGTGGCGCCTGACGGTTTTCCGCCGCGCATCGGGTGACGAACCGCAGAGGATCGAACCCGTAGTGCAGTGAAAGAGACACCGAGATCCTGATTGATGATCTTCGCGAAATCGGCGAGCTTCATCCCTGCCTCGCGTCGCCTGGGTTTAACCGCGCTTGGCCAGGTCACACATCGGCGCCGCGCTTCCGCGCTGAATAAGGAGCGTCATAGGCGACATAGGGCTACAGCACGTCCAGCCCGACATAGCCGAGCGAACCCTGCCGGAAGTGGCAAAGCATGCCATACTCCAATTCGCCATGGATGCCCTCCTGACCGAACAAAAAGACATTGCCTTCAGCGGCGAGTTGCATCCCGGCGCAAGAGGCTCGCTCCTCTCCGGTCACCCCGATCGCGCGCACGGCATCGTCTCGATTGACCGCTCCGAAAAAAGCTTCCAACTCGTCCACCATAGTCAGGGTGAGCGCATTCAGGCGATCGGGGCGAGACAGCGGCAACAGTAGAACGCCGTCTTCGCGAAGATGCGACCTGATGGTCTCGAATGTCACGTCGCGGCCTCCGATATAGATCAAGCGTGCTGTGCCTCGCATATGATTCCATAGCGAAATGTCACAGCAGATGCAGTCAGGCGCCCCCAGGATCCTTCCGGCATGAAGATTTGTTCAGCAGCTGAACCGGCAGTATTATTTGGTTTGAACGGAACGCTTCCCTGTCGCATTTTGCCATTGTCGTCGCGGTCAAACTGTCACACCCCCCACAGCCCTGGGTCGGGACGTAGATTCGGGTCTAGAGATGGGGGCGGGAGGCGCGTCGGCCGCCCCCACCATCATGGAGATGCGTTGATGGGCGAATTGAAGGGCGGTCAGAAGCTCAAGAGCAAAGTCTGCACGACGCAGGTTATGATCATTCGGGCGCCGGCCGGCGATCATTCCCTTGGCTGCGGCGGCGCGCCGATGGTCGCCGTCAACGAGGCGGGAACAGGCGAACTCGATCCGGGGCAAGCCGGCGGCACCTTGGTCGGCAAGCGCTACGTCAACGCGGACGAGAGCCTCGAAGTTCTGTGCGTGAAAGGAGGCGACGGATCGCTGCATCTTGATGGCGCGCCGCTTGCCCCGAAGCAGGCCAAGGCGTTGCCGAGTTCGGACTGACATGAATATCCTGACGCTGCTGGAGATGGCAGCCGACACATTTGGCGACCGGCCTGCTCTAACTTGCGGCGATGTCACGCTCGATTATGCAACGCTGCTGGCGGCATCGCGTCGTGCCGCCGCCTCGCTTCAGCGCGAGAAGATCGCCTTTCTCGGGCATCTCGCCGTGTCAAGTCCGGCGGCGGCGATCGGACTATTCGCGGCTGCAGGCGCGGGCGTGCCGTATGTGCCGCTGAACTATCGGCTCACGCCCGGCGAGATCGATGCTCTGGTAGCCCGAATCTCACCGTCGGTGCTGCTCTCCGACCCTGAATTTGCCGCCGCGCTAACGCCGGTCGAGGGAATCGTCGTCGCCAGCCGAGACGCGTTCATCCGTGCTGCGATCGAGGCGGGCCGGGAGTTGGACGAGGCGGTTTGTGAAGGCGACGCCGTCGCGGTGCAACTCTTTACGAGCGGGACGACCGGACAACCGAAGGCCGCGATCCTGCGGCATGAAAATTTGTTTTCCTATATCGTAAGTTCGGTGGAGTTCGGTTCGGCGGACGAGGGCGAGGCGACCCTCGTTTCCGTGCCTCCCTATCATGTGGCTGGTGTGTCTGCGATGCTGAGCGCCATTTATGCCGGCCGAAGAATCGTTCAGCTGCCCAATTTCGAGGTTGCCGAATGGCTGCGGCTTTGCCGAACCGAACGTGTCACCAATGCGTTCCTGGTCCCGACGATGCTGAGCCGGATCGTCGACCATCTCGACGCTGCTGGCATGACGGCAGCGGCGCCGCATCTCAAGTCGATTGCCTATGGGGGCGGGCGGATGCCGCTCTCCGTGATCGAGCGAGCGATGAGCGATTTTCCCGGTGTGGATTTCACCAACGCATATGGGCTGACCGAGACGAGCTCAACGATTTGCCTGCTCGGCCCCGACGACCATCGGGCGGCCGCCGCGGGCGCTGACGCGCGCATCCGTCGCCGTCTCGCCTCTGTTGGCCGGGCGCTGCCCTCGATAGAGTTGCAGATCCGCGACGAGGAGGGGCGACCGGTCGCGGCGGAACAGCCCGGGCAGGTTCATGTGCGCGGGCCACAGGTGTCCGGAGAATATGGCGCAATCGGATCAATGCTTGACGCGGAAGGTTGGTTC
>CAZZZX010000288.1:0-4597 GCA_964658585.1 uncultured Novosphingobium sp. | reverse complement strand
CGCCGCGCCGGGCGATTGCGCAACGCGTCGATCGCCGGGCGGAACGGCGCGTTGGCGAGCACCGATCCGTCGATCAGCACCGCAGCCTCGGCATTGCCCGCGGCGGCATGGCGCGGCAACGCGCGGGCGAGGAAGGCATCGCGGCCCGGCCAGTCGAGCCCCCGCTCGGCGAGCACCGCGTCGAGTTCGGCGACCGTGAAAGGCGGGAACGCGCCGGGAAAGCTCGCGGTGGCGCGCGCGGCATAGGCCAGTTCGGCGGGATCGGCGATGATCCGCACGCCGCGTCCGCGATCGGTGAACGGGATGGTCAGGCGATGCTCGGTCTCGATCACCTCGGCGGGCGTGTGCAGTCGCAGCCGTTCGGGATGGCCGTTGAAGTCGGTGACGGTGACGTAGAGATCGAGCGGCTGGCCGTCGGGCAGCGCCGGGCCGCGCTGCGGCCCCGCCGCCATCGCCGCCAGCGCATCGAGCACGAGATGATCGAACCCCGGCCCGCTGAACGGCGGCTCGAACCAGCGCGAGCGGACCAGCAGGCCGAGCTTGGCGCGGACCTCGGCGCGGACGCCGGGATCGAGTGTGTCGGCCTCCAGCCCCGCTTCGCGCCCGGCCGCCGCCCAGGCGATCGGGGCGGCCCACATCTTTGCCATCCGCGTGCCCGGCCGCGCCTGCGGATCGATCAGCGTGTCGAGATCCGCCTTGGCGAGCCACAGCTCGGTCAGCGGATCGAGCGTGCAGCCGCTCGCGAGCGCGTGCGCCAGAAAGATCGCGTTGACCCCGCCCGCGCTCGCGCCGGCGAGAATGTCGACGAGGATGTGCAGCCTCAGCCCCGCTGCATCGATCGCGTCGAGAAGCCGGGCATAGACCGCCTCGACGCCGTCGGCCGGCTCGGTGCCGTCGCTGTGCGCCCGCGCCGCGCGGGCGAGATGCCAGACCTCGCGCGTGGTGCCGTGCATGTAGACCGCGAGGCTGATGCCGCCATAGCAGACCAGCGCCAGTCGCAACTCCTTCTCGCGCATCCGGCGCAGGTGGCACGGCCGCGAGGACGCCGCAAGCCGTCGGCGGCGCGCAGAACCGGTGACGGAAGACGTCATGCGCATCGTCCGGCCCGTCATCCCGGCGGTCGCGCGGACCCCGTCGACATGATCCGGTCGACGCGGGGGCCAGATGCCGGCGCCGTCGCCGGAACGACGCTTGCCGCGCGCCGGGGCGCTCGCTATGTTCCTGCTTCGTTCGGACCGGGGAGTGCGATGGCCAAGCCGCAGCGTCGTTATGTATGCCAGGCGTGCGGCGGCGTGACGTCGCGCTGGCAGGGCCAGTGCGGCGACTGTGCCGAGTGGAACACGCTCGCCGAGGAGACGCCGGTGGTCGCCACCGCCTTTTCGGCGCGCTATGATCTGCGCCGCGGAGGGCGGGTGGTCGAACTCGTTCCGCTCGACGCGGAAGTGGCGCTGCCCGAGCGGACGCGGACCGGCATCGCCGAGTTCGATCGAGCGCTCGGCGGCGGCCTCGTCGCGGGCTCGGCGACGCTGATCGGCGGCGACCCCGGCATCGGCAAATCGACCCTGCTGATCCAGGCGGCGGCGCGGCTCGCCCTTGCCGGCCTCCCGGTCACCTATATCTCGGGCGAGGAGGCGGCGGATCAGGTGCGGCTGCGCGCGCGCCGGCTCGGGCTGGGCCATGCCCCCGTGCAACTCGGCGCCGCGACCTCGGTGCGCGACATCCTCGCCACGCTCGACGCCGCGCGACCGCCGGCGCTGCTCGTCATCGATTCGATCCAGACGATGCATTCCGATGCGATCGAGGGCGCGCCCGGTACGGTCAGCCAGGTCCGCGCCTCGGCGCACGAACTGGTCCGCTACGCCAAGGAGACCGGCTGCGCGGTGGTGCTGGTCGGGCACGTCACCAAGGACGGCTCGATCGCGGGGCCGCGCGTGCTCGAGCATATGGTCGATACCGTGCTGAGCTTCGAGGGCGAGCGCAGCCACCAGTATCGCATCCTGCGCGCGATCAAGAACCGCTTCGGCGGTACCGACGAGATCGGCGTGTTCGCGATGGGGCAGGACGGGCTGGGTGAGGTGCCCGACCCGTCCGCGCTGTTCCTCACCCGCCGCGATGCGGGCGTGCCCGGCGCGGTGGTGTTCCCGGCGATGGAGGGGGTGCGGCCGCTGCTCGTCGAGATCCAGGCGCTGACCGTGCGGCTCGCCTCGGGCGCGACGCCCAGGCGCGCGGTGGTCGGCTGGGACAGCGGGCGGCTGGCGATGATCCTCGCGGTACTGGAGGCGCGATGCGGGCTGAGCTTTTCGTCCTGCGAGGTCTATCTCAACGTCTCGGGCGGCTATCGCGTCACCGATCCCGCCGCGGATCTGGCGGTCGCGGCGGCGCTGACCTCGGCGCTCGCCGAGCGAGCGGTGCCGGCGGACGCGGTGGCGTTCGGCGAGGTCTCGCTGTCGGGCGAACTGCGTCCGGTCGCGCACGCCGGGCTGCGGCTCAAGGAGACCGCGCGGCTCGGCTTCGAGCGTGCGCTGCTGCCCGCGGCGGGTCTGGTCGATACGACGACGCTCGCCACCGCACGCTTCGCCACGCTCGGCGCGATGGTCGATCACCTGATCGGGCGCGGATGATCCTCAGCCGCAGGCACGGCTTCCTGTTCGTCAAGGGCAAGAAGGTCGGCGGTACGAGCGTCGAGATCGCGCTCGATGCGATCTCCGGCCCCGACGACATCCTCACGCCGATCACGCCGCGCGACGAACGCCTGCGACTGCGCGATTATGGCGCGGGCTGCCGGAACTACGGCGCCGACCCGGCCGCGGTCGCGGCGTGGACGGCGCGACTGCGCGCGGCGGGCGAGGGCGAGACGCTGCCCAAGGCGCCGCGCGGCACGCTCGTCAACCATGTCGGCCTGGCGGATATCGCGGCGCGGGGCGAGGATATCGGCGGCCTCGCGCTGCTGGTCTGCGAGCGCTCGCCCTATGCCAAGATCGTATCGATGGCGCATTGGGATCTTCGTCAGGCGGCCTATGCCAAGGGCAGTTCGCTGGCGCTTTCGGATGCCGAGATCCGCGACGAGATCGACAGGCAGATCGCCGACGGTCGTTTCCGCCGCGTCTTCAACCTGCCGCGCTATCGCGATGCCGCGGGCCGGATGCCGCCGTTCACGCTGCTGCGGACTGCGCATCTCCAGGCCGATTTCAGCGCCTGGCTCGCCACGATCGGCGCCCCGGACATCGCCTTGCCGAGCGCGAAGCGGATGGCGCGCGCCGACGAGCGCGATCTCGCGCCGTTCTTCACGCGCGCGGATCTCGACCGCATCAACGTCGCGTTCGCCGACGAGTTCGCGCTGTTCGGCTTCGCGAAGCGATAGACCATGGTCGCGTTCGCAGGCGCGGCATCGGAAATCGTTACGACTCGTTAAGCAGCCGCAATCACCGGTTGGAAATCGCAACCGGAGTGGTTCATGGCGCGCCTCGAAAATCTGCCGGTCGGTATCGACGGTTTGCCGCTCGTACCGCGCGCCGATACCGGGTTCGATCTCCGGATCGACGAGACCGCGCGCATCATCCGCACGTCGGCGCACGGCTTCTGGACGCTCGCCCAGACCGAGGACTATCTCGCCGAACTGGCCGAGATCGTCGACGAATCCCGAGCCCGGTTCGGGCGCTCCCGCGTCCTGGCAGACTGGCGGGGAAGCCCGATCCAATCCGAGGCGGTCGGCGCCCGGCTGGCCGTCGCCGCGACGTTCTTCGCCGAGCATGACAGGGTCGCGGTGGTCGTCGAGTCGAGCTTGGCGAAGGGGCAGATGCGGCGGCGCCTCACGCATCCGGGATCGCAGGCGTTCCTCTCCTACACCGCCGCCGAATTGTGGCTCACCGCGTGGCCGTGATCCCGGCTCGTCTCGTCTCGCCGCTGCGCGACTTGTTAACCCGGTTGCTCCAGCGTCGCGGCAAGGAGATCGGCGATGGACTATCAGCGATTGCTCGACGAGCATGACGAAATCGATGCGCTGTGCCGCGGGCTCGTCCGCTCGGTCACGTCGGAACAGCCCGATCCGGATATGATCCTGCGCAATCGCGGCGATCTCGCCGCCGCGCTCAGCGGCCATCTCGCGCATGAGGACAGCTTCATCTATCCCGAGATCGCGCGGCGCGGTGGTGCGTCGGCGGCGATCGCGACCGAATTCGTCGCCGAGTTCGCGGAGCTGACCGAGGACTGGTCGGTCTATCTCGACGAATGGTCGCACGACTGCATCGTCGGCGACTGGACGACCTTCCGGCTCGAAACGATGGCGATCGTCAAGCGCCTCCGGCTGCGTGTCCGGCGCGAGACCGACGCGTTGTATCCCGCGGCGCTGCGCTCGGGCGCGATCACGCTGCGGCCGGTGGCGAAGGTCGCTTGCGCGACCGCGATTTGACCCGCGGCCGGTGGCCCGGTAGCCGCGCGTCATGGCCTCGCTGACGTTTCTGGACATCATCGTATTGCTGTTCCTGGGCGGCGGCGCGCTGCTCGGCGTGTTGCGCGGGTTCGTCTTCGAGGTGCTGTCGCTATTCGCCTGGGCGGCGGTCGTGACCCTCGTGCGGGAGGGGCCGCGCCGCGCGCTCGT
>CAZZZX010000287.1:0-4611 GCA_964658585.1 uncultured Novosphingobium sp. | reverse complement strand
GCGGCAGCGTAATCGGCGATGCGCCCCACCAGCAGCGCGCGATCGACCGCGGGCGTGTCGCTGTAATAGGTATCCTCGACGAACAGCCGGTCGGGCGCGAGCGGCAGCAGATAGACGAAGCGATAGCCGTCGCTCTGCGGCACCGTCGCGTCCATCACCACCGGGCGGGTCAGCCCGTGCGGCGCCTCGAACCACAATTCCTGCCCGACGAACTTCTGCCAGCCGAGATCGAGATAGGCCGGATCGCCGCCGCCGCGCGCATCGATCACCCCGCCCGCCTCGATCCGCGTGCCGTCGGCGAGCACCACCGCGCGCGGACCGACGCCGATCGCCTTGCGCCCGGTGAGCAGCCGCTCGGCGGGCAGCCGCGCGCGCAGCACCGCGTCGAACCGCTCCGAGGTCAGCGTCAGGTAGCGCGTCCGCAGCGTGCGGGCATGGCCCGGAAAGGCGACGTCGTAGCCGTCCCACCAATGCGCGACGAGGGGCACCAGCAACGGTCGGTCCGCCGGCGCGATGTCGCTCTCGAACGCCGACCAGACATGGTTTCCGCCCAGCGTGGCGCCGCCGTCGATCAGCAGCACGCGCGCCTGCGGCCGCTCGCGCTGCATGGCGAGCGCGATCAGCCCGCCCGCCAACCCCCCGCCGACGATCGCGAGGTCACACTGGCGAACGCGGTCCATGGGGGTTCAATAGGGTCTGTCGCGATGAAATGCGAGCGAACCGTTCACCCTGAGGAAGGCGCCGAACGAAGGCGGAGACCCGTCCCGAAGGGCGTACCCGGGTGCTTCGGGACGCCGCCCGAACGGCGGTGGGAGGGTACGAGCTACCGCAGCGCGGCGCACGCCTCTTCGATGCGGTCGCACGCCTTGGCGAGCAGGTCGTCCGAGGTCGCATAGCTCACCCGGAACGCGGGCGAGAGCCCGAACGCCGCGCCCTGCACCGCCGCGACCTTGGCGGTATCGAGCAGATAACCGACCAGCGCCTCGTCGTCGGCGATGCGGAGTCCCGCGGGCGTCGTCCGGCCGATCAGCCCCGAGACGTCGGGATAGACGTAGAAGGCCCCTTCGGGCGTCGGGCAGTCGACGCCCGGGATCGCGTTCAGCCGCGCGACCACCATGTCGCGACGGCGCTGGAAGGCGGCGGCGCGCTCGGCAAGAAAATCCTGCGGCCCGTTCAACGCCGCCACCGCCGCGGCCTGCGCGATCGAGCAGGGATTGGACGTCGATTGCGACTGGAGCTTGCCCATCGCCTTGATGAGCCAGGCCGGGCCGCCGGCATAGCCGATCCGCCAGCCGGTCATCGCATAGGCCTTGGAGCAGCCGTTGACGGTCAGCGTGCGCTCGTAGAGCGACGGGACGAGCTGCGCGATCGTGGCGAACTCGAAGCCGTCATAGGTGATGTGCTCGTAGATGTCGTCGGTCATCACCCAGACGTGCGGGTGGCGTTCGAGCACCGCGCCGAGCTCGATCAGCTCGGCTCTGGTATAGCCCGCGCCGGTCGGGTTCGATGGCGAGTTGAGGATCAGCCAGCGGGTCTTCGCGGTGATCGCGGCATCGAGCTGCGCCGGCGTGATCTTGTAGCCCTGCGCCGCGCCCGCCGAGACGAACACCGGCGTCGCCCCGCAGAACTGGACGATGTCGGGATAGCTCACCCAGTAGGGCGCCGGGATCACCACCTCGTCGCCGGGATCGAGCGTCGCGACCAGTGCGTTGAACAGGGTCTGCTTGCCGCCGACATTCACCGTCACCTGCGCGGGGGTGTAGTCGAGCCCGTTCTCGCGCTTGAACTTGGCGGAGATCGCGGCCTTGAGCTCGGCTGTGCCGTCGACCGTCGTGTACTTGGTCTTGCCCTTGCGGATCGCCTCGATCGCCGCGTCCTTGACGAAGTCGGGCGTGTCGAAATCGGGCTCGCCCGCGGCCAGCCCGATCACGTCGACGCCTTCGGCCTTGAGCGCGTTGACACGGCCGGTCATCGCCACGGTGGCGGAAGGCTGGATGCGGTCGAGCGCGGCCGAGGTGGTACGCATGGGGCTGGGGCTTTCTGGACAGAGCGGCGAAAAGGCGGCGCGCCTATAGCGTTCTATCGCGTCTCACGGCAACCGCGCACGGATCAGTCCGCGCACCGCGTTGCCGAGCCAGAAACCGTCGCGCAGATCGGCGGCGGTCAGATCGGCCTCGATCGCGCGACCCTCGTCGAGCAGGCGCGCACGCAGCACGCCGGGCAGCAGCCCGCGCGCGGCGGGCGGGGTGAGCAGCCGTTCGCCACGCGCGACGAACAGGCTGGTGAAGCTGCCCTCGGTGAGCAGGCCGTCGGCGCGGGCGAACACCACCTCGAACGTCCCCGCCGCGGCGCGCGCGGCATCGTAGAAGCCGCGATCGCTGGTCTTGTGCGCGAGCCGGAAGTCGCACGGATCGACGGGCAGCGGCACCACCGCCGCGATCGCCGGACCGGCGGGCGGGACGGGCAGCGCACGGACCTCGATCGCGACCTTGCCGCCGGGCGCGGCGCGCAGCCGGATCCTGGCGGGATCGCGCAGCCGGAAGGTCGCCGCCTGCAGTTCGTTGCGGAGCGCATGGCGATCGACATCGAGCCCGAGCGCGCCGGCCGACACCTTGAGCCGCTCGAGATGATATTCGAGGTCGGGCATCCCCTCCTCGGGATCGAAGCGCATCGTCTCGATCAGGTCGAAGCCCGGACACGCCGCGGCGACGAACGCGCCCTTGTCGAGACATTCGCGCCACTCCGCCGCGCCGACCGAATCCGCGACGATGCCCGAGCCGAGGCCGATCGCGGCACTGCCGTCGCCGTCGCACACCAAGGTCCGGATCGCGACGCTGAACGCGGCGTCGCCGTCCGCGTCGATCCGCCCGATCGAACCCGTGTAGAGGCCCCGCGCGCCCTGCTCGACCTCGGCGGCGACCGCGATCGCGCGCAGTTTGGGAGCGCCGGTGATGGATCCGCAGGGGAAGGCGGCGGCGAGCACCGCGACCGCATCCGCCCCCGCCGCCAGCGTCGCGGTGACGGTCGAGGTCATCTGGTGGACGGTCGGATAATGCTCGACGGTGAACAGCTCGGGCACCGCGACGCTGCCCGGCACCGCGACGCGCGCGAGGTCGTTGCGGATCAGGTCGACGATCATCAGATTCTCGGCACGCTGCTTCGCGTCGCCGGCAAGATCGCGCGCCGCGGCCATGTCGGCGGCCGGATCGGCGAGACGGCGCGCGGTGCCCTTCATCGGCCGTGCGGTCAGCCGGTCGCCGTCCAGCCGGAAGAACAGCTCGGGCGAGAAGGACAGCATCGTCCGCGTCCCGTCCCAGACGATCCCGCCCCACCCCGCCGCCGCCGCACCGCGGATGCGCGCATAGAGCGCCAGCGGATCGCCCGCGACGCGGCACCCGGCGCGGAAGGTCAGGTTCGCCTGATAGATGTCGCCCGCCGCGATATAGGCCGCGATCCGCGCAAAGGCATCGAGATAGGCATCGCGCGAGATCGCCGGCCGCAGCGCCGATGCCCAGCCGCCCGCCGGGTCGGGGAGCAGCGCGGGTACCGCCTCGGGCGCGATCCGGTCGTAGCGCTCGAACAGCCCGAACCACAGCAGCGGGCCGTCGCCTGCGGGAATGTCGGCGGCCGGCTCGCCCAGCGGTCCGGCGTCATACGCGACATAGCCCGCGGCATGGAGGCCGCGGCGGCCGGCATCGCGCAGCCGGTCGAGCGCCCCGTCGCGCATGTGCGGCGCGTGCACGACGATCGTCTCGACCGGATCGCGATACAGCCGCGCGGGCACCGCGCCGCCCGCGCGCGCATCGTCGAGCAGCACGAAGGGCCGCGATCGATCGAGGCGCGTGGCCGGCGTCATGCGCCGTCTGTGCAACCTTGCAGGCGCGCGCGCCAGTCCCCATCACGTCGTGCATGACGCAAGCCGCCCCCGCCCTTCCCCCGCTGCGCGCCGCGGTGGTGTCCGTCACCCCGCTCCAGCAGAATTGCACGCTGGTCTGGTGTACCCGCACGATGCGTGGCGCCGCGATCGATCCGGGCGGCGATCTGCCCAGGATCGAGGCGGCGGCCGCGCAGCACGGCGTGACGATCGACAAGATCCTGCTGACCCACGGCCATATCGATCATTGCGGGCAGGCCGGGATGCTGGCGGCGAAGCTCGGCATCCCGATCGAGGGCCCGCAGCAGGAGGACCGCTTCTGGATCGCGCGGCTCGCCGAGGATGGCGGCACATACGGCATCGCCGCCGAGAGTTTCGAGCCGACGCGCTGGCTCGAGGATGGCGACACGGTAACCGTCGGCGAGCTGACGCTCGACGTCTATCACACCCCCGGGCACACGCCGGGCCATGTCATCTTCCACCATCCCGCCTCCAGGTTCGCGCAGGTCGGTGACGTGCTGTTCGCAGGCTCGATCGGCCGCACCGACTTCCCGCGCGGCAGCATGGAGGATCTCGTCACGTCGGTGGTGACGAAGCTCTGGCCGCTCGGCGACGACACGCTGTTCGTGCCCGGTCACGGCCCGACCTCGACCTTCGGCCGCGAGCGCCAGACCAATCCGTTCGTCGGCGACCGCGCCCTGGCCGCCGCATAAACCGTCTCGACGCGACTGCCGCTC
>CAZZZX010000286.1:0-4628 GCA_964658585.1 uncultured Novosphingobium sp. | reverse complement strand
CGCCGCGGTCGCGCGTTCGACGATCGACTGCGAGATCCTCGTCGCCGACGACGGATCGACCGACGCCACCGCGGAACTCGTCGCGGCGCGAGACGTGCGGCTGTTCCGGCTGCCGCGCGCCGGCAAGGCGGCGGCGCTCGACCGGCTGGTCGACGCGGCGTGCGGCGAGGTGCTGGTGCTGACCGACGCGGATCCGCTGTTCGATGCCGAAACGCTGCCTGCGCTGCTCGCGCGTTTCGCCGATCCCGCGGTCGGCGCGGTCGCCGGGCGGGTCGAGACGATCGGCCGGCGCGCGCGCTTCGCCGCCGCCGACGCGCTGTTCCGCCGCTTCGAGTCCGCGCTGCGCGGCGCCGAGGACCGGCTGTTCGGCTGCATCTCCGCCGACGGCGGCCTGTTCGCGATCCGGGCCGCGCTGATGCCCGTCGTCCCGGCCGACGTCACCGACGATTTCTACGCGAGCACCGCAGCGGTCGCGGCCGGCTACCGCATCGCCTTCGCCGACGATGCGCGGGTGTACGAGCACAGCATCCCCGGCGCGCGCCGCCAGTTCCGCCGTCGCCTGCGGATCACGGTTCGCGGGCTGACCGGCGTGTGGCGGCGCCGTGCGCTGCTCGATCCGCGGCGCACCGGCTGGTATGCGCCGGCGCTGCTCGTCCACAAGCTGCTGCGGCGGCTGGCACCGCTGCTGATCGTGCCGCTGGTCGTGCTGTCGGCGCTGCTGGCGCGCGACGGCGGTCTGTTCTGGTCCTTGCTGGTCGGCGGTGCGGTCCTCGCCGGAGTCGCCTGCGTCCTGCCCGTCCGCCTGCCCGCGCCGCTCCGCATCGTGCAGGCGGCGGCGCTGCATCTCGCGGGTCTGGCGGGCGGGACGCTGCTCTTCGCGTGCGGCCGCCGCTACACGCAATGGGTGCCGCAAAAGACATGAGGAGCGCGCTCGCCGCGCTGCTGCTCGCGCTCGCGCCGGCGGGGTGCGGTGCGGTGGCGCTGCCGTTCGCGGACGATTTCGACGCCGGCGCGCCCGGCCCCGCCTGGGCAATCGCGCAGCAGGAAGACGGCGCGATCGCGGTCGTCGCCGCCCCCGGCCGCCACGGCTTCGCGCTGCGCGCCACCGCCGCGGCGAAGCGCGAGCGCGTCACCAAGGCCGATCTCGTCGCGCGTGTCGCACCGATGGTGCCGGGCGATACGCTGACGGTGGCGTTCGACCTCTATCGTCCCGCCGCGACGCCCGCCAACTCGATCCAGCTGCTCGACATCGAATGCGCGACCTGCGCCGAGGGCGGCAATCCTGGCATCCGCCTCTATCTGCGGAACGGACGGTTGCGGATCGACCGCTCCAAGATCGGCGTCGCGCACGCCTGGACGCGCGACGACGCGCCCGTGCTGGACGCCGAGCACTGGCATCGCATCGTGACGACGGTGCGGATCGGCACCGGCGACGACGGCGGCGCGCGGGTGACGCTCGACGGGGCGGAGGTGCTCTCGGCACGCGGCGCGACCGTGCTGCCCGTGCCGGGCAGTCATGCCGACCGCATCCAGATCGGCGTCACCGCCAATTCGAACGCGGTGCCGGTGACGCTGTACGTCGACAATGTGCGAGCGGCGCTCGCGCGCTAGTCGATCTCGATATGTCCGTGCGGGCTACGCGCCATCCGCGCCCCGCCGCGCGAGCAGGATGCGCGCCTGCGCCGCGACCTGCGCCAGCATCGCGGGCGTAACCGACGCCGCGCCGCGGGCGCGCTGGACCAGGCGCTGGAAGCGATCGACCCGGACACGATGCTGGGCGAGCCACGCATCCACCGCCGCCACCGGCCCGCCGCTGCCCGATCGCGCCAGGAAATCGATCCGCAGCTGCTCGAAATCGCGGACCAGCCCCGCGACCAGCAACCGTTCCCAGCCGTCCGCCGGAACCGCGCGCAGCGCCGCGGCCTTGGCCCAATCGAGCCCCAGCGCGGCGCCGAGCTTCACATAGGCGGCGACGACGTCGACCTCGCTCCACCCGGCGCGCGTCGCCAGGCTGGCGGTGGCGATCGCGCCGTCGAGCACGTAAAGCCGCACCAGGCGCGCGACCAGCGGGGCACCGGCACCGGTCTCGGCGAGCAGCGCGCCGAGTCGCGCGGTCTCGCCGCGCACCTCGGCGAGGACGAGGTCGTCGACCTGCTCGCCGAGCCGGTGGACCCCCGGCGCGAAGGCGGCGGCGATCTCACCGGGCAGCGCGGTCGCGTCGGCGACGCGGAGCAGATCGGCGATGTGCAGCCGCACGATCCCCGCCGCGCTGTCGAGCAGCGCGAGGCGCCCGGTCTCCGCCATCGGCTCGGCCTCGATCGCGGCGAACAGCCCGGTCAGGTCGAAGATCGCGTCGCACGCCAGATACGCGCCGGCGACGCGTGCCAGGCTGACGCCCTCCTCCTCGCCGAGCTCGAACGGCGCGACCAGCCCAAGCCGGTTGACCACGGTGTTGGCGACGCGTGTCGCGATGATCTCGCGACGCAGGCGATGCGACTCGATCGCACCGGCATGGCCCGCGCGCATCGCCTCGGGGAAGGAGCGCACCAGGATCGGCGTCAGCGAGGGATCGTTGGGGATCGGCGACGCCTCGATCGCGGATTGCAGCGCAAGCTTGGCATGGCTGAGGATCACCGCGAGCTCGGGCCGGGTCAGGCCGTGGCCGTCCGCCATCCGTCGCGCGAGCAACTCGTTGCCGCCCAGCCCCTCGACATGCCGATCGAGCCGGCCCTCGGTCTCGAGCGCCTCGATCACGCCCAACTGCCCCGGCAACGCCGCCGCCCCGCCGCGCTCGGCTGCGGACAGGGCGAGCGTCTGGAGGCGGTTGTCCTCCAGCACGATGCCCGCCACCGCATCGGTCATCGAGACGAGCAGCGCGTTGCGATCCTCGAAGCCCAACGTCCCCGCGGTCATCTCGGCATTCAGCGCGATCTTGATGTTGACCTCGTTGTCCGAACAATCGACGCCCGCGGAATTGTCGATGAAATCGGTGTTCGAGCGGCCGCCGTTCAGGCCGAACTCGATCCGCCCCGCCTGGGTGGTCGAGAGGTTGGCGCCCTCGCCGATCACCTTCGCGCGGACCTGATCGGCATCGACCCGGTTGACGTCGTTGGCGGGATCGCCCGCCTCGGCGTGGCTCTGGGTCGATGCCTTGATATAGGTGCCGATGCCGCCGAACCACATCAGGTCGACCGGCGCCTTGAGGATCGCCTGGATCAGGCTCGACGGGTCGTATGTCGCTGCTGGAACGCCCAGCGCCGCCGCCGCCTGCGCAGACAGCTCGATCTGCTTCTGGGTGCGCGGATACAGACCGCCGCCCGCCGAGATCAGCTTGCTGTCGTAATCCGCCCAGGACGAGGTGGGCAGCGCGAAGAGCCGCGCGCGCTCGTCCCACGAGGCGGCGGGATCGGGCGTCGGATCGATGAAGATGTGGCGATGGTCGAACGCCGCCACCAGCCTGAGCGACTTCGACAGCAACATGCCGTTGCCGAACACGTCGCCCGACATGTCGCCGCAGCCCGCCACCGTTACCGGATCGGCCTGCACGTCCACGCCCATCTCGGCGAAATGGCGCGTCACCGACACCCAGGCGCCCTTGGCGGTGATGCCCATCGCCTTGTGATCGTAGCCGTGCGAGCCGCCGCTCGCGAACGCGTCGCCCAGCCAGAAGCCCTGCTCGATCGCGATCGCGTTGGCGATGTCCGAGAAGGTCGCGGTGCCCTTGTCCGCGGCGACGACGAAATACGGGTCGTCCTGATCGAGGATCGCGATGCCATCGGGATGGACGACGCGGTCCGCGACGATGTTGTCGGTGATCGAGAGCAGCGCGCGGATGAAGATGCGGTAGCTCTCGGTGCCTTCCGCCAGCCACGCCTTGCGGTCCGCGGACGACGGCAGCTGCTTGGGATAGAAACCGCCCTTGGCGCCGGTCGGCACGATCACCGCGTTCTTGACGACCTGCGCCTTCATCAGCCCGAGGATCTCGGTCCGGAAATCGTCGCGCCGGTCGGACCAGCGCAGGCCGCCGCGCGCGATCGGGCCGCCGCGCAGATGGATGCCCTCGATCCGCGGCGAATAGACCCAGATCTCGCGCCACGGCACCGGTGCGGGCAGGCCGGGGACGCGGATGCTGTCGAGCTTGAACGCCAGCGCTTCGTCGGCTGCAGGCGCGAACGCATTGGTGCGCAGGATCGCCTCGACCAGCCCGTGCAGACGCCTGAGGATGCGATCGTCGTCGATCGCGGCGACCGCGACCAACCCGTCCTCGATCGCAGTCCGCGCGGTCTCGGCACGCGCGGCGTCACCGCGCGGATCGTGCAGCGCCTCGAACAACGCGATCAGCCCGTGGGTGACGTCGGCCGCGCGGGTCAGCGCATCGGCGACGGTGACGAGGCCGTAGGGCAGTCCCGCCTGGCGCAGGTAGCGGAACCAGGCGCGCAGCCAGACGACCGCGCGCGGGCTGAGCGCGAGGCTGACGATCAGCCGGTTGAAGGCGTCGTCCTCGGCGCGTCCCTCGAGCACCGCCGCGATCGCGGTCTCGGCGACCTCGGCGCGGGCGACCAGCGCGTCGCCCGATCCGCGCGGCGCCTCGAGCAGGAACTCGTGGATGTGGCCGAGCCCGCCGTCGA
>CAZZZX010000285.1:3881-4641 GCA_964658585.1 uncultured Novosphingobium sp. | reverse complement strand
GTGGGGAGATCCTCGGTCGGCCCCACATAGGGAGCGGCGGCGAGGCGCGCCGCCGAGCGGGCACGCGAGCGATGGGCGGACCTGGTCATGCTACTCCTGAAGCCTGAGCGCGACCGAGCGGCCGTGCGCGGGCAGCCCCTCGGCGGCGGCCAATGCCACCGCAGCCGGACCGATCCGGCGGATCGAGGCCGCGTCGCACGCCAGATAGGAGGTCCGCTTCATGAAATCGAGCACCGAGAGGCCCGACGCGAAGCGCGCGCGCCGGCCGGTCGGCAGGACATGGTTGGGGCCGCCGACATAATCGCCCACAGCCTCGGGGGTATGGCGGCCGAGGAACACCGACCCGGCATGGCGCACGGTTGCGAACAGCGGCTCGGGATCGGCGACCGCGAGTTCCAGATGCTCGGGCGCGAGCCGGTCGCACAGCGGGATCGCCTCGGCCAGCGCGGCGACGACGACGATCGCACCGTTGGCTTGCCAGCTCTCGCGTGCCACCGCCTCGGTCGCCAGCGTCCGCAACTGCCGCTCGACCGCCTGCGCCACCGCGTCCGCGAAGGCGGCATCGTCGGTGAACAGGATCGACTGGCTGGTCGGATCGTGCTCGGCCTGGCTGAGCAGGTCCGCGGCGATCCATTCGGGATCGTTGGCGCCGTCCGCCACCACGACGATCTCGGACGGGCCGGCGACCATGTCGATGCCGACGCGCCCGTAGAGCTGGCGCTTGGCCTCGGCGACCCACGCATTGCCCGGGCCGACGATC